>VFMC01000498.1 GCA_006515795.1 Acidimicrobiaceae bacterium
CTGGCAGGCCGAGGGCCCCGGAGCGGTGCCGGTCACGGTCTCCGGCGCGACCCTCGAAGTGGCCAGCTTCGTCCCGCTGATCCGCGGCATCAACACGATGCGCTTGATGGTGAGTGACCCCTGGCTCGCGCCAGCCGTGGTGACGCCGGAGCAGACGGTCCTGGTCAACGGCCGGCCCAAGGCCGCGCTGGTCTCGCCGAGCCGGACCTTCTCGAGCCTGGGCGAGACCGTGATCACCTCCGGATTGACGCTCGTGCAGGTCAGGCACGCGGCGACCGACCCGGAAGCCGAGGCCCTGAGCTACTCGTGGCTGGTGCGCGATCCTTCCAGCACCGTGGTCGGGCTCACCGGTGGCGGGACCAGCTCGCCGACCTTCATCCCGGCGATGAACGGCGACTACACGGCGAACCTCGGGGTAAAGGACATCCACCAGGCCCCGCAGCAGGTCACCGCGGTCTCGAGCTTCTACGTCAACGGCCGTCCCAAGGCGGTCATGACCGTGCTGCAACACGTGACTTCGAGCTTCGGCGAGACGCGAATCACGACCGGGCTGACGCTGGTCCGGCTGCGTGGCGCGGACTCCACCGATCCGGATCCGGGCGAGTCCACCTCCCTGACCTACCAGTGGCAGCACCTGCGTCCGAACGGAACGATCTTCGGAACCGCCACCACCTCGCACTCGAGCTTCACACCCACGCTCGTCACCGGAACCTGGAAAGCCAACGTGCTGGTGCGGGACGTGGGCAGCGCTCCGGCCCCGGTGACTGCCGAGGTTTCGCTGCTGGTGAACGGCCGGCCGTTGCCCCTCATCACGCTGCCCGCCTTCACGCCGGGAGCCGGCGAGAGCGCGCCGGCACCGAACCTCTCGACCGTGAATCTGGACGGCGGGACCTCGACCGATCCGGATCCGAGCGACGTGTCCGGGCTCACCTACGCGTGGACGTTGCTCGACCCGTCGTCGAACGTCACCTCCATCAACAACGCGTTCACGCGCACGCCGACGTTCGCCCCGGCGGCCTCCGGGACCTACACCGCGCAGCTGTACGTGCGCGACCCGTGGAACGCGCCGAGCGAAGGCACGGCCACCCGGAAGATCTACGTCAACGCGCGGCCGATCTCGTCGATCGGACCGGTCACGTTCGTCAGCTCGAGCTTCAGGGAGACCAAGATCACCTCGGGGCTCTCGATCGTGAACTTCATCAGCGCGTCGAGCGATCCCGACAACAACCTTCCGCTGTCGTACATCTGGCAGCTGCGCTCGCCGACCGGCTCGCTGCTGCCGCTGACCAGTCCGCTCCTGCGCAACCCCTCGTTCACGCCGGTGCACTCGGGCCCGCACGGCGTGTCGCACTCGGTGCGCGACTCCCTCAGCATCCCATCGGCCAACACCGCGTCGGTGTTCGTGGACGTCAATGCGCGGCCCGTTTCGAGGGTCAGCGAAACGTTCGTGTTCTCCGCCGGGGAGA
>VFMC01000499.1 GCA_006515795.1 Acidimicrobiaceae bacterium
ACCAACCAGGGCTACGGCGTCGACGCCGCGTTCGGCTTCTACCAGAACGTCAGCCTCACCGGCTATTACGCGCAGACCCAGACCACCGGGCTGACCGGCGACCACGAGAGCTTCCAGGGTAAGTTCGACTGGGCGCCCGACCGCTATGGCGCGAGCGCCAGCATCCTCAAGGTGGGGAAGGCCTTCAATCCCGAGGTCGGTTTCCTGCGACGGACCGACTTCACCCGCTCGTTTGCCTCGGGCCGGTTCAGCCCCCGGCCGCGCAACCTGCGGGCGGTGCGCAAGTTCTCCTTCGACGGCAGCATCGAGTACTTCGAGAACGGCGCCGGCCAGGTCGAGTCCCGGCAGCAGACCGGCCGCTTCAACACCGAGTTCGACAACAGCGATACCCTGACGGTGGAAGGCAACATCAACTACGACCTGCTGACCGTGCCGTTCTCGCCGTCGACCGGCGTGATCATCCCGACCGGCGGCTATCACTACAACGACGTCTCGCTCTCGTACAACATGGGACAGCAGCGCCGGCTGTCGGGCAACATCGGCGTGCAGCTCGGCGAGTACTACAGCGGTACGATCCGGGGCGTGACGTTGTCGCAGGGGCGCCTGTCCATCCTGAAGCAGCTGTCGGTCGAACCACGCGTGACCTACAACCACGTCGATCTGCCGACCGGCAGCTTCACCACCAGGCAGTTCGGCGCCCGCACCGACTACGGCTTCTCGCCGCGCATGTTCGCCAGCGCGCTGCTGCAGTACAGCTCCAGCGACAAGACCTTCAGCAGCAACGTCCGGTTCCGGTGGGAGTACCGGCCGGGCAGCGAGTTCTTCGTCGTCTGGACCGACGAGCAGAACACCAACCCGCTCGATCCCAGGGAGAGCATGACGCTCAGGAATCGTGCCTTCGTCGTCAAGATGACGCGGTTGTTCCGGTTCTGATGCGACCCATCCTGTTGCTAGTCGCCGCGGTCGCCATGTGGCCGGCCAGCCTGTGGGCCCAGCAGGCCGATGTCATGAACTCCGGCCGCCGGGTGGTCACCGCCGAGCGCCTGAAAGGAAATGAGCGGGTGGTGCTCGATGGCGTGCTGGACGAGGCCGCCTGGGGCCGCGCCACCTCGGCGGGCGAGTTCACCATGCAGGACCCGGTGCTCGGCGGCACGCCCACCGAGCGCACCGACATCCGTGTCGTCTTCAACCAGGACCACCTCTATCTCGGCGTCACCAACTACGACTCGGAGCCTGACAAGCTGTTGGGCAACACGCGCAAGCGTGACGAGTTCCTGAGCGCGGACGACCGGTTCATGTGGACGATCGATACGTTCCTGAACCAGCAGACGGGCTATTTCTTCGAGATGAACCCGGCGGGTCTGATGGCCGACGCGCTGATGGGGCCCGGCGGGTCGAACAACCGCGAGTGGGACGGCATCTGGAACGCGCGCGTGCGCCAGAGCGAGATCGGCTGGGTCATC
>VFMC01000500.1:0-915 GCA_006515795.1 Acidimicrobiaceae bacterium
GCTGGTGTTCGACGGCGGCTCGATGGTGTTCGATGCCGAGGGCACGCTCGTGGCGCGAGCGGCTCAGTTCGTCGAAGAACTGCTGATCGCCGACATCGACATCGAGCCCGTATATCGAAAGCGGCTCCTCGACCCGCGCGGGCGCGACACGATCGCGACGATGCCGATCGTGCCCGTCTCCGAGCACCCGGTCGTGCACGATGCCGCAGCGCCGGTGCGCATCGCCGACCACGTTTCACCCGTTGCCGAGCTGTACGGGGCGCTGGTGCTGGGCACCCGCGACTACGTGCGCAAGAACGGGTTCACCGATGTGGTGATCGGACTGTCGGGTGGCATCGACTCCACGCTTGTCGCCTGTGTGGCCGTTGCTTGTCGCCTGTGTGGCCGTTGCTGCCCTCGGTGCCGAACACGTGCACGGCGTGAGCATGCCCAGTCGCTACAGCAGCGATCACTCGAAGAGCGACGCTGCCGATCTGGCCGCCGAACTCGGCATCGACTACCACACGATCCCCATCGAGCCGGCTTTCGCCGCGTACCTCGACATGACCGCCGAGGTTTTTGCCGATCGCCCCGATGACCTCACCGAGGAGAACCTGCAGAGCCGCATTCGCGGCACGACCCTGATGGCGTTGTCGAACAAGTTCGGCTGGATGGTGCTCACCACCGGCAACAAGAGCGAGATGGCCGTCGGCTACTTCACGATCTACGGCGACAGCGTCGGCGGCTACGCCATCATCAAGGACGTGTTGAAGACCCGCGTCTACGACCTCTGCCGGCACGTGAACGCGGTCGCCGGCCGCGAGATCATCAACGAGAGCATCATCTCCAAGCCGCCGTCGGCCGAGCTGCGACCCGACCAGCGCGACGACCAGAGCCTGCCGCCGTACGAGGTGCTCGACCCGATCCTGCGGCTCT
>VFMC01000500.1:966-2428 GCA_006515795.1 Acidimicrobiaceae bacterium
AGCAACGGCCACACAGGCGACAAGCGTGGAGTCGATGCCACCCGACAGTCCGATCACCAACGGCTATCGCGGCTGACCTACTGCCAGAGCCTCGCTGGCGAGCTTGCGGCTCGACAGCATCGCCGCCGCGGTGACGAGCGCACCGGCGGCGCACATCGCGGCCGGCCAACCGATGCCGCTGCGGTCGTACAGGCGCGTTGCCGGCACCGAGGCAACGGCTCGACCGAGGGTGCCGGCTCCGATCATGAACGCCAAGCCCGTCGCCGGCGATCCGGGGACGAGCTGGGAGCCGATCGCGAGGGCGCTGACGATCGCGAACTCGAACCCGCTCACCGCAACGGCGAGCAGTACGACGCCGACGGCAAGGTTGTCGTGCCAGAGGCTGAGCCCGAGCGCGGCCGGCGCCATCACCAGCGCGCCGATGGCCGTGCTGCGCTCCTTGCCCCAGGCGTCGGTGCGCCGCGCCGATGTGATCGAGGAGACCAGCTCGCCGAGACCGAGGCCGAACACCACCGCCGAGATGCCCGCCGCCGTGAAATCGAAGCTGTCCTCGAGCCAACTCCCGAAGGTGACGAGCAGGGTCTGGGTCGCTCCCATCAGGCTCAGCGCACCGATCAGCACGATCCAGCCGCGGGCCCCGATGGTGGTGAGCGGTTGGCGCCGACCCTCAGCTCGGCTCGCTGGGCTGGCTGTGTGGTGGTCGTCAGGCAGGGCGCGGACTACGACAACGGCGAGAAAGACCACTGCGCCGGCGCCGACCGCGTAGCCGAGCCGCCATCCGGCTGCCGCCGTGACGAGACCCATCACGCTCACACCGATCAGCAGACCGAACGCCCACGACGTCTCGGTGAGGCCGACGACGCGGCTGCGACGGTCGTAGGCGACGTGATCGGCGATCCACGATCCGAACCCGAGATCGAACATCACCTTGCTCTGGCTGAGCACCACGAGACCGATCGCGAACAACATCAGTCCTTGGCTGCTCGCTGCGATCGCCGTGCCGAGGCCAACGCCCGACAGGCCGACGGCCATCGCCGAGCGCCGATGGAGGTGGTCGACGAACCGGGCCGTGAGCGGCGACAGCAGCCCCGCCAGCTCGGCGATGGCCAGGGCGATGCCGATGTCGTCGAGCGATACGTCGACACCACGAGCGATGGTTGCCAGGAACGGCGCGGTGAAGCGGTAACACGCGTTCGCACACAGCCGCGCCACCGTGAGGAGCGTGATGTGCCGGCGCACCTCCTCGGGGTACGAATCGTCGAGGGCGCGGCTGAGCACGTCGATTGACGCTAGTAGCGGCGGCGGCTGCTAGCGCCGCTTCGGCCTGGCCTGCTTCGCCCTGGCGTGTTCGGTGGCCTCCGTGGCGCGGCACTTGGCGATGCCCTCGATCAACTTCACCGGGACCGGCTGGGAGAGCGGGAAGCGGATCGTTCCCTTGCTGACCTGGTACGGCGAGAGCTCG
>VFMC01000501.1 GCA_006515795.1 Acidimicrobiaceae bacterium
CGTTCGCAGCGTCAATGGCAACTTCGACGCAACCCAACACCTCATGACCAACCACCGCCTCGAGACGATCGACCGCGACAGCGTGGTGGGCGTCAACGAGCTCCAGGCGCAGCACTGGTTCAGCGCCGCGTCGATGGCCGAGTTCGGTCGCAGCGATGGAGCCGCCTGGTGCATGTTGGGGGGTCAGTACACCAACTTGTACCTCCGCACCGGGGATGGATGGAAGATCGCTTCATGTGAGCTGACCGTCCGCTGGCGGACCGGCGACGAGAGCATCTTCACGTTCGCGCGGCGCCGCGAGGGCTGACCCGCCCCGCCCGGTGCAGCGCAGCGCGGTGCGGCCGCAATACTGGGCGGTCATGTCCGCCGGCACGCTCACCGACGTCTTCGGCCTCCGGGTCGGTCACGTCCACGCCATCCGTAGCGGGTGGCGCACCGGCACCACGGTGATCACCGCCGAACGTGGCGCGATCGGCGGCGTCGACGTGCGTGGCGGCGCGCCCGGTACCAGGGAGACCGATCTGCTCCGACCCGAGAACCTGGTGCAGCAGGTGCATGCGATCTGCCTCACGGGCGGGAGCGCGTACGGGCTCGCCGCGGCAGATGGCGTGATGGCGGCGCTCGAAGCGCAGTCGATCGGCTTCCCGGTAGGTGTGGGTGGAACCGGTGTCGTTCCGATCGTCCCGGCCGCGGCGATATACGACCTGGGCCGCGGCGGACGTTTCGCGAGCCGCCCCGACGCCGGCTTCGGTCATCGCGCCACCATCCGTGCCCGCGTCGGCAGTTGCCCGGAGGGCGCCGTCGGAGCTGGTGCCGGAGCCATTGCCGGTGGCCTCCAGGGCGGCGTCGGCACCGCGAGCATCCGGCTCGCCAACGGCGTCGTCGTGAGCGCACTTGCTGTGGTGAACTCCGCCGGTTCGGTGATCGACCCGGCGACGGCATTGCCATGGGAGGCGTCAGGCGTGCCGTTGCGTCGGGCCGATCGGCACGATCGGACCCGCCTCCGCGAGGTCCTCGGTGCCGACCATCTGCCACTCAACACCACCATCGGTGTCGTCGCCACCTCGATGGCGCTCGACAAGGCGGAGTGCACGAAGTTCGCCGGCGTTGCTCATGACGGTCTGGCGCGGGCGGTGCGACCGGCACACTCGATGTTCGACGGCGACGCCATCTTCGCCCTCTCGACCGGGTCGGCTTTGCCGCCCGGATCCGTCCGCCCGGCCGGTTCGTCGCCCTCGCCGAGGGAGCGGTCGATCGAACTGAACGCCGTGTTCGAAGCCGGCGCGCAGTGCTTCGCCACAGCATCCACGCGGGCGGTCGTAGTTGCCCGCTCGTTGCGTGGCGGCCCCCCGTCGTATGGCGATCTGTGTCCCTCGGCGTTCCGCTGATCTGACGGAGCTCTCAGGCGGCTTGGGTGTGGGGTGGGGCGTGGATGGTGGTGTGGCCGCCGGGCCGGGTGG
>VFMC01000092.1 GCA_006515795.1 Acidimicrobiaceae bacterium
CGAAGCCGCGATCGAGGAGTTGACGACAGCTCACGTTCACCGCGATCGAGATGTCGCTGAGCGCCGGGATGCTCTCGCGCCACCGACCGAGTTGCACCAGCGAGGCCCGAAGGATCGTCTCGCCGACGTCGTTGATGAGGCCGGTCTCCTCGGCCATCGGCAGGAACTGATCGGGACCCAGCAGGCCGCGATCGGGGTGCCGCCACCTGGCCAGCACCTCGAAGCCCATCAGCAACCCGGTGGGGAGGTCGACGATCGGCTGGTAGTACGGCACGACCTCGTCGCGCTCGAGACCTCGGCGCAGCTCGTTGGTGGTGCGCAGGGTTGTCACCGACGCGTCGTGAACACCTTGGGCGAACACCTCCACGCAGTCGCGCCCGCGGGCCTTGGCGCGATACATGGCTGCGTCGGCATCGCGCAACAGGTCGCTGGCCGTCAGCTCGGCGCGGTCGGCGACGGCGATGCCGATGCTGCCGGTGACGAACAGCTCGACGCCGTCGATGGTGAGCGGCCGGGCGATCTCGCGGCGAAGACGCTGCGCCGCGTCTGCCGGCGATTCGTCTTGCTGGTAGTCGCTCAGCAAGACCATGAACTCGTCGCCACCGAAGCGGCTGAGCATGTCGTGATCGCGCAGCACGGCACGAAGGCGTTGGGTCATGCCGCGCAGCAGTTGGTCACCGGTGGAGTGACCGAGGCTGTCGTTGACCACCTTGAAGTTGTCGAGATCGATGAACAGCACGGCGGTGCAACCAACCGGTGAACTGGCCAGTCGTTCGGTGAGCTCGGCCGTGAACTGCGACCGGTTCGGCAGCCGGGTGAGCTCGTCGTGCGTGGCCGCCCACCGCAACTGCTCGGCGCTGCGGCGTTGCTCGGTGATGTCGTGCACGTGGATGATCGCCATCGTCTCGCCTTCAGATGCGAGCACCGACACCCAGGTCTGCCCCCACACCGTCGAGCCGTCCGCTCGTACGTAGCGCTTGGCAATGTCGTAGCCGTCGATCGACCCACTGATCGCCCGCATGAACATCGCGCCGCTGCGATCCCAGTCGTCGGGGTGGGTGATGTCGCGCAGGGTGAGCCCGACGAGTTGCTCGCGCGTCATCGCCAGCATCCGCAACAACGCTTCGTTCGCGTCGCTGATCCGCCCGTCGTTCGACGTGGACAGGGCCATGCCCGTGGGAGCACCGCGGAACGCACGGCCGAACCGCTCGCGGGTCTGTCGGTGCGCCTCTGCCTCACGCACCGACGACGAGATGTCGCGCAGGCTGATCACCACGTTGTCCCGATCGCGGATCGGCAAGATCGCGTCGACCTCGACCACCACCGAGGGATCGGCCGGCGGAGCGAGTGGCAACCGCATCCGTGGCAGGCGGATGTCGAGGTCGCCGTGATGCATCTGTTGCCACATCTGGGTGATGAAGTCGGTGTACTCGGGTGGGGCCAACGAGGCCACCGACGACCCGATCAACTCGTCGGCGGGTCGGCCCATCATCTGCGCCGTGACCGAGTTGACCTGCAGGATCCTCCCCGTCGCGTCGGTGACCAGCACGGCTTCGGGCAGGTCGTCGAGCAGCATGCGCAGCCGGTGCTCGGTGGCCCCGAGGTCGGCGATGGTGGAGGTGAGGCGCTCGGAGTACTCCGAGCTCTCCCATGCGCGAGCGAGCTGATCGAGCATCACCAGCGCCACGAACGTGACCGCGAGAGCGCCCGAGACGACGCTGACCGGGTACGAACCGAAGATGTACCGCTGCGTGGCCAGCAGCATCGACACCGTGCTCGGCACGTAGACGGCGACCATCCTGACCACCTCGGGACGATGGTTGTCGGCGATGACACTTGCCGACCAGCACCCGGCGAGCCGAACCAGGCCGGCGGCCGCAGCGATAAGCCAGAGGTACCGCACGACGACGAGCACGGGATGCCCGTCGCCGGCCGTGACCGCACCGAGGGTGGCCTCGATGGTCGCGGCCTCGATGGTGGCGGCCACGGTGACGCTGCCGAATCCAGCGATCATGAAAGTCAATGTTCCGGACGGCTGCTGCAGCATCATCGCCAGCACGATTGCGACCGATGCCACGCCGATCATCGGAACCGCACCCAGACGGACCATGGCCTCGGCGCCGGCCCCGGCAAGGCCGTCGCGAAGCCAGAGCTCCCAGATCACGAAGTTCGTCGCAACGGCCATGACCGCGGCGTCGATCGACAACGCGGCGCGCAAGATCCGCGGGAAGCGCAACAATCGCTGCCACCCTCCGGCCAGGAACAACCCGGGGGCCGCCACCAGAGCGCCGGTAGACCACCACGTAGACACGCCAGGAGCCGCGCGATGAACGATGCCGAACAGCTGCGACAGCGACCACGCCGTCACGCCAAGCGTGAACAGCAGGACGTGGGCGCGGCGATCCGACCACCACCGCCTCCAGACGGCGTACGAAGCGATGCCGGCCGCGGCTGCGACGGCCATGTCGAGGCCGACACCCCACGAGCGAACATCGCTGCCGTGCACGATCAGTTCGGCCGCGACGCCGAGCACACCGATCATGGCGACGGTCGCTGCGGCCGTGAGGAGACGCCGGCCGCCCCGTCGTTCGACGTCGGCGCTGCCGTCGTCGTCCGCCGCCGTGTGCGCTGTCATTCCGCTGTCACCGTCGCTGTCACCGTCCCGGTATGTACCGCCCGATCGAGGGGGCTCAGCGTACACCTCTAGTCGCGGTCGCGCCACCACTCCACGAGGCGTTCGGTGGCAGCGGCACGACCGAGCAGGCCCTCCTCGAGTCGGAGTGATCGAAGGAACTCGAGTGCCGCGCCGACCTCGCGACCCGCAGGCACGGCGAGGATGTTCATCACGTCGGAGCCGTCGAGCTCGGATCCGAGATCGGAGAGGTCCTCGGCCTCGCCGAGCTCCTCGATCCGGCGCACCGCCAGGTTTACTGCGCGCAAGGCAGCCAGCCCGGCGACAGCGTCGGCGGAACCGTGCTCTGCTGCACACCGGGTCAGTTCGAGTACCTCCCCGAGCAGGGGCCCGGCATCGCTCACGTGGCGGCGAATCGCCGCATCGGTGATGCCGTTCGGTGAGGCGAGGACCGACTCGAGCAGGCGTCGCGACTCGCGGGTGATCGTGACCACGTCGTGGACGTCGGCCGTGGAATGCCGAAGTGCCCGCAACCGACGGCCCGGCTGCTCGAGTTGGTAGACGAGCGCGGCGAGCCGCATGACGTGTCGGCCGCCACCCACTGCCCCGACCATGACGATCGCCGTTCGCGCCAGATGCGCCTCATCTCCCAGCTCCGGCACGACGTGTCTCATCACCCCGGCATCGATGCAGAACCGCAGCCCCGCGTCGGGCACCGGTGCCGCAAGCAGCTTGTGCAGCTCGTCGCGGATCCTCTCGGCCGACACGATGGCCAGGCGATCGCACATCGACCCCACCGCGGCGACCAGGCCGGCCTCGGGCTTCAATCCGTACTTGGCGATGAAGCGCGCCGCGCGGAGCATTCGCAAGGGATCGTCGGAGAAGCTCTGCTGCGGCGACATCGGGGTGCGCAGCCGATGGGCAGCGAGGTCGGCTTCACCTCCGAACGGATCGACCACTGTCGAGGCGTCGACCGCGGCCCCCACTCGCTCGGCAGAGGAGGTGAGCTCGACGGCCATCGCGTTCACCGTGAAGTCGCGGCGCGAGAGATCGGCTCGAACGTCGTCGGAGAAGTCGACGTCGGGCTTGCGGGAATCGTCGCGGTAGGCCTCGGCGCGATGCGTCGTGATCTCGTAGATGCGTTCGATCGTCGTGCCCGGCGACGGGCCAGGCAGGCGCTTCATCGCCCCGATCGTGCCGAACCGCTCACCCTGGGTCCAGATCGTGTCGGCCCAGCCGTCGAGGCATCGCTTGATCGCGTCGGGCCGAGCCGTCGTGGTGAGATCGATGTCGAAGTCATTCGACATCGAGTGAGCAGCTTCCCGCCCGGCGCGGGCGAGCAACAGGTCGCGTACCGTTCCACCCACCAGGTAGAGCCGATGACCACCCGCGGCGAGTCGATCCGTCAGCGGCCGCAGCTCGCGCTGCAGCGGTTCGAACAGCAGCGCCGTCACTCGCGTTCGCGCCAGAACCGCGCGACCACGTCGACCCGTTCCCGACCCGGCCCGCCCGCGGTGTCGCCCTCCGACATGTCGACCGGGCCGCGATCGTCGCCGGCCAATGCGCCGATCACCCCACCACTGCACCACGCCAGCGCATCGAGGTCGTAACCGCCCTCGAGCATCACGACCCGACGTCCCGCCGGCACCCACTCGAGGGCGCGTCGCGTGATGGTGACGAAGTCGCCGGACGTGAGGCCGAGCTCGGTGATCGGGTCGAGGCGATGTGCGTCGAACCCCGCCGAGATGACGAGCCAGGTGGGCGCGAACGACTCGACCCGTGGCGCGATGACCGTGTCGATCGCGTGCAGGTAGACGTCGCCCGTCGCTCCGGGCGGCACCGGCAGGTTGACCGTGTATCCAGCACCCGGACCGTTGCCGACCTCGGTGTGCCGGCCCGTTCCCGGGTACAACGGCCACTGGTGCAAGCTCACGAACAGAACACGCGGATCGTCGTAGAACACCTCCTGGGTGCCGTTCCCGTGATGCGCGTCGTAGTCGAGGATCAGCACCCGCTCACCCTGTGCGGCAAGCGACGCGGCAACAACAGCGACGTTGGAGATGAGGCAGAACCCCATCGACTCGTTGGTGGTGGCGTGATGGCCAGGTGGCCTGACCGCACAGAACGCGGCATCGCCCTCCCCTCGGCGGAGAGCGTCGACCGCGGTGAGACCGGCGCCGGCCGCCAACGTGGCGGCGCGCCAAGTGCCAGGTGACGCATAGGTGTCGGGATCGAGACGACCTCCGCCTGAGGCACTGATCGACTCGAGCCGGTCGAGGTACTCGGCGGGATGCACTCGCTCCAGATCGATCCGTGTGGCGGCGATCGGTTCCAATGGCACGACCGCGTCGACTGGGCCGTGGCGGCGGACCCCCGACAGCACCGCCTCCAGTCGCTCGGGTCGCTCAGGATGTCGCGGACCGGCGAGATGTTCGAGGTACGCGGCATGTGTGCTGAACAACACGGTCACATCTGCGACGCTACCGTCCAGTGCGAATGAGCTCGTTGCTGCGCCACACTCGCCGGCCAGGTGTCGTCATGGCCGGCACGCACATCACGCTCGACGATGCCACCCTCAAGGCTCGCGCCCACGCGTGTCCCGGAGTGCCGGGCATGGCCACCGTGGTAGTGCTCGACAGCCTTTCCGTCGCCACTCCCACGCAGTACCACCAGTGGGGCAGCCGACTCGCCGCGCTCGGGTTCACCCACCTGCGCACCGGCGCGCTCCCGCCGCGACACGCTGCCCAGGCGCAACTTGCCGGACTCGAGCGCGTGCAGGAGCTCGCCCTGCTCGAGCTCGACAGATCGGCGGCGCGGTCGCGCCGCAACCGGCGATCCGGCCCGGCCAGCGTCGCAGTCCGCGCCGACGACCTGGCGATGATGTCGCTCATCGACTTCGCCGCGTTCGGCCCACGCTGGTGGCTCGACGCCTCCATGCTCGCCGACGTGTGTCACGCCACGCCACGGTTCCGTGCCCGCGCGATAGGCGGCGATGACAGCACCAAAGGTGAGGCGCCGATCGACCCCCGCGGCGGGTTCCTCATCAGCGGGCGCGCCGGCCGCACCGGCTACTTGCAACGTCTGGCAGTGCACCCCGACCGGCAACGCTGCGGGCTGGCCACGGCCATGCTCGGCGACTCACTCGCATGGATGCGGCGGCAGCGGGTCGAGCGCGTGTTCGTGAACACCCACGTCGAGAACGAGCCGGCACTGTCGCTGTATCGCGCCCACGGGTTCAGCGAGCTACGCGAACGGCTCGCAGTGTTCGAAGGCCCGATCGCCCCATGAGTCGCCGCTCCCGCAGCATGGTCCTCGTCGCCGGGGCGATGCTGGCGACCATCGCCACCTCGCCGGCACCGATGGCGGCTGCCGACCCATCGCAACGAGCCGAGGCGTTGACGTCACTCGGGATCGTCGCCCAGACCTTCGACATCGCTCCAGACGCGCCCCTCACGATCACGCTGCAGCTCCCACCCGACCTCGCGACCGAGGCGTTCACTCCCGACGCGACTCTGGTCGTCACCAGCTACGGCAGCGGAGCGTCGACACCTTCGACCTATCGCTCGATCCGGCGGTCGCCGATCCGAACGTGGCCAGGCCGACGGCGGACACCGTGACCATCACCGTGCCAACCGAGTCGAGCCAGCGCAGCAGCGATGCGTTGCAGTTCCCCCAGCCCGGGGTGCACCCGGTGGTCCTCGACATCCGCAGCGGCGATCGCGTGGTCGCCGAGACCTCCACGTTCATCCATCGACTGCGCCTCACCGACGTTGCATCGCAAGCCATGCCGATTGCACTCGTACTCGCGCAGACCGTCGAACCAGACGTGTCCATCGACGGCACGGTCACGGTGAGCGCAGCGGCTACTGAAGAGCTGGAGGCCCTCGCCGACTCGCTCGCCGCGATCGACGCCGCGGCGACGACCCTCGGTCTCGCCATGGCTCCGCCGCGAACGGTGCAGATCGAGCCATCGGTGCTCCAGGCGCTCAGCTCTCAGAACCCCGATCTCGCCGCCCGGCTCGACGCCGGCCTGGCCAACAGCACGCTCGTGGCACTGCCCCGCCTGCCGATCGACCCTTCCGGCTCCGTGGCCGCCGGAGAGCCCGAGCGCTACACCCAGTTGCTCCGGCAAGGTGAGGACCTGCTGCGAACCTCGATCCCGCAGGGCCGTGTCGACCGGTCGATCCTGATCGCCGACCGCGAGCTCACCGACGGCGCCGGCACCCTGCGGAGCTTCCTCGGCACGCGCTTGCTGATGATGCCGTTCGATCGTTTCGAGGAGACCGAGGGAAACACCGGGCTGCTCACCGACACCACCCAGCTGCTCACCACCGCGCTGGCCGACGGATCGACCTTGCCCACAGCGGTGATCGATCCGTATCTCGACGACCAACTCGATCACCGCGGCGAGGGCGGATACCGGGTCGCCGTCGAGATCGTGGCCGAGTTGCTCGTGCTCGCGCAGGTCATCGAAAAG
>VFMC01000093.1 GCA_006515795.1 Acidimicrobiaceae bacterium
AAGTCGGTGGACTTGTAGTCGCGGTAGTTGCGGATCGGCTGCTCGGCCCACGTGACACAGCCCTTCGCGCCGAACTGCACGGTGTGCGCCGGTAGATCTGCGGCATCGATGGTGCTCTGGCAGGCGGCGACGAGCTTGGAGTTCAGTTCGATCACAGCGCCGGTGGTCTCCTTCGTGCACACGTCGGCGAGCACCGCCTTGGCCGCCGCCATGCACAGCGGGTTGCCGTTGTAGGTGCCGAGGTGCACCACCTTGCCGGAGGTGATCTGGTCCATGCACTCCTGGCTGCCGCCGAAGGCGCCGAGGGGCAACCCGCCGCCGATGCTCTTGGCCAGCGCGACGAGATCGGGCTGCACTCCCAAGGCGCCGGTGGCTCCACCCCAACCGGCGGTGATGCCGGTCTTGACCTCATCGAAGATCAGCATCGTGCCGTACTTGCGGGTGACCTCGCGCACCGCCTGCAGGTAGCCCGGCTGCGGCATGCAGATGCCGATGTTCTGCATGACCGGTTCGACGATGAACGCGGCGATGTCGCCGGCCGACAGCACCCGTTCGAGCGCCTCGATGTTGTTGTACGGGATGACCTTGGTGTCGGCGAGCACGGCGCGGGTGATGCCGGCCGTTCCGGGGATCGCGATCGGCGAGTCGGCGGGGCCGGCTTCGCTGATCGGCGGCTTCATCGAGATCATCACCTCGTCGTGGTGGCCGTGGTAGCCGCCCTCGACCTTGACGATCTTCTCGCGACCGGTGATGCCACGGGCCACGCGGATGGCGTCCATGGTGGCTTCGGTGCCGGAGTTGGTGAAGCGCCACATCGGCAGGCCGTAGCGCTCGGCGAGCAGCTCGGCGACGTCGGCATTGAGCTCGCAGGGGGTGACGAACAGGGTTCCGTCGTCGAGCTGGCGCTCGACGGCCTCGCGCACCATCGGGTGGCAATGCCCGGCGAACAGCGCGCCGAACCCCATGTCGTAGTCGATGTAGCGGTTGCCGTCGACGTCTTCCATCCACGCCTGTTGGGCGCGGCGCACCACGATGGGATGCGGGTCGTAGGCCTGAAAGCTCGATGGCACTCCGAGTGGCAGCACCTTGCGGGCCCTCACGTTCGCCTTCTGTGAACCGGCGGTTCGCTCGACGTACACCTTCAGTTCGCGAGCAGTGATGTGTCGAGCTCGCTCGACCAGTTCGTCGTGTCGGATGGATTCCGTTGCACTCATTGGGTTCCCCTTACGGATCACGTTCTGTCAAGCATAGCTCACAACGAAATCCGTTGTGAACGAGGAGGTTTTGCCACGCATCGTTTTCGCCGGTGGAACTGCGGGTGCCCTATGGCAAACTGTGGACCCTTCATGGTGGCCGTAGCTCAGTTGGTAGAGCTCCAGTTTGTGGTACTGGCTGTCGCGGGTTCGAGTCCCGTCGGTCACCCGGGGCCCCCGGGCCCAACGTTGTCGAGCAGCCTTGGCTTTCCCTACACTGCCGCTCCGCAACTGCGCCTCTAGCTCAATGGCAGAGCAACGGACTCTTAATCCGCAGGTTCTGGGTTCGAGTCCCAGGGGGCGCACTTAGAAGGCACGAAGCGCGAGGCATCGGGCACCGAATGCGCGGTCGCTCGGCTGAAAGGTTGAGGCCAGGGCGCAACTGAGTGACATCGTGGCGCAAGCAGCGAATGGACACGTCACCGTGATCGAGCGCTACGGGCGCCCCACAGCAGCAGTGGTCCCGTTCGATGCACTCGAGTCGCTACCCGAATCCGACGCGCCAACCGATTCGAAGCCATCGGCGCGACACCGCCAAGCTCAACTGCTCGATGCGGTTACGCGGCTCCAAGAGGCGGTCGAAGCGCAAACTCCGCACGACGCAGACCTCATCTACGAGGCACTGAACAGTGCCTTTGAGTCGTCGCGAGGACGGCGCCTTGAGCGCTGAGACAACTCAGCTCCGATACTTCGTCGACACCAATGTCCTCGGCATCATCGCCACAAGGACACATCCGTTGCGCATCGGCTACCTGTCGCTCATTGCCGCCGAGGAGTTCGATGACCGCACTCCGAGCATCTCCACCATCGTCGCGGACGAAGTCGAAGCCGGCTTGTCGACACTCGACGCCGGCGGCTCGACCGCACAACAGCTCGGCGCCGCAATGCGCGCCGTTCTGGAAGCCTTCGACCACATGGATCTCGACGACGAAGGGCAAGCGCTCGCTGACAAGTTGCAAGCACAGGCTCGGGCAGCGGGCCATCCGCTCGGCGCGCCGTCGCAACGCAACGATCTGATCATCGCCTCGCTCGCGATCAGGCACCACGCACCGTTGATCAGTCACAACTATCGAGACTTCATCAACATCGACTCGCTCGACCTTCGCACCTTGGCACCGATCCGCAAACGCCCACCCCGCGTTCGAATCGAACCCGACGACTAACACACTTGGCGGACCAACTCGCGCAAGTCAGCCGCTCAGACGGAGACGACCTCGATGAGGCCGTTGAGGGCCCGGAAGTCGTCTGGATTGCGGGTGTAGAGGGGGAGCCCAACTGAGCACGCCGTCGCTGCGATCAAGAGGTCGACGGCTCGCGCACCGCGAGCTTTGCGGCCCGCTACGGCAACGGCGGCGTAGACGCGGCCATAGGCTCGACACGCCTCGGAGTCGAACGGCAACGGATCGAAGACCGCCTCGGCTCGCTGAAGCCGGTCCTGTCTTCGAGCCCTCTCGTCGGGGTCCTTCGTGGCATGAGGACCCGCAGCGAGCTCGGCCATCGTGATCGCCGTGACTGCCGACTCGATGGGAAGGTGGGTTGGGTCGAGAGTTTCGAGATCGATGATGACCGACGTGTCGAGCAAACCCCGCGGCCGGCGTTGGTCAGCCACGAGGTGCTGCGTCCTGGTCGGCGATGTCGTCGAGGTCGGCGCGGAACCGGTCGGCGTCGACGGCCGGCGCGTTGCGGAACATCGCGAAGACGGCGTCGGTGGACACGAAGCGATGGCGGCGCATCGGAGTCAGCTCGCCGACCGGCGTCCCGTTGCGAGTGACGATGAACGTCTCCCCATGATCGAGACGGCGCATGATCTCGCCGCTGTCATTGCGAAGTTCGCGTTGCGTGATCGCTTTCGCCACGCCCCTCACCGTAGCACTACGTGCTACAGCGAGCAACCAACTGCACCAGATCGACAGCTGTACCGGTGATCTCTGGGCGGCTCGCTCCGCGGATGTCCTTTCGATGCCAGCGCAACTTCATTGGCCGGCACCGACGAGGAAGTCGAACGCGCATGCCGTCTCGACCAGGAACTCCAACGGCACGTTCACCTTCTGTCCATCGACGAGTTGGATGGTGACGAGGAGGATCGGACGCGAGGGCGGACTCCCGCAATCTTCGAGGGGATTGACGACAGTGATGACGAGCTCGTCGTCAAGTCGAACGGCCAGATTCCTGGACATGGCACCATGGTTCCTTGACCACTCGGATCGTGCGTTGACGTCGGAGGCGACGCGGCCTATCCTTACTTTGCGAGCGAAGTAAGGAGACAGCGTGGAGATCGCCGCGAGGATGAGTTCGAAGGGCCAAGTGACCGTCCCCAAGGCCGTGCGCGACGCGCTCGGGATCGCCGAGGGCGATGAGGTCGTCTTCCGCGTCGAAGGAAACCGCGCCGTCCTCGCTCGCACGCCCGACTTCCTGACCCTGGCCGGCACCGTCAAGGTCCCCGCCGCGCTCCGCAACGTCGCCTGGGACGACGTCATCCGCAAGACTCGTGCCACCCGGGCAGCCAAGCACGCATGAGTGCGTTCGTCGACACGAACATCATCGTGCGGCACCTGACCGGCGAGCCGCCCGACATGGCCACACGAGCCACCGCTTACCTGGCCTCCGAACCAGAACTGTTCCTCGCCGATCTCATCGTCGCCGAGACGATCTACGTTCTGGAGTCGTTCTTCAAGACTCCCCGCGTCCAGATCGCCACATCGATGCGTTCGCTCGTCGCGCTTCGCACCGTGGTCACCGTCGATCCGGCGCTCCTACTGCGCGCGCTCGAGGTCTACGAGATCGACCGCATCGACTTCGCCGAGGCCTACCTCGTCGCCTGCGCCGAGAGCTCCGGCGTCAACCGCATCGCCTCGTTCGACCGGTCCATCGATCGGGTCGGCACCGTCGACCGCGTGGAGCCACCCGCAACCTGACCCGACACCACGCGGACTTTGCAACTCGCCACTGTCGTACTCATCGTCGGCCGACTCATCAACTACCGCAACCGATGGAGCGCACCTGAGCGCCTCCCGCTCAAGTCCCTACTTGGCGAGCGCGATCCGGAGGGCAGCGTCGATCACGGATTCCACGTATTGAGATTGTGGACCGGTGTGGGTCTGCATTGCTGCCCCGTCGATCAGCGCTGTCAACAGGCGAGCCCGCCTCTGATAGGTGGCGGGGTCGTGACCAGGCTGGGCGTGCTCGATTGCTCGTTCGAGCACGTCGTAGAACTCGGAGTACACCTCCCGATACGCGGACGCGAAGGTCTGGCGGTGGAGCGAGAGGAACATCAGTGTGGTGAACACGACTCCGCTGTCGGAACGCCACTTGCTCACGAGCGTGCGCACGAGATGTTGAAGCACGTCGATGCCTGGTTGGTCTTGCTCGGCGATCCCGCGGATCACGTCGAGATCTGACCGTGCTTCGTAGCGGATGACCTCGAGCAGCAGATCGTCGCGAGTGCGGAAGTAGTACTGCAGGTTCCCGAGTGTGATGTCGAGCCGCTCGGAGATCGTGCGCAGCACGAGCGCGTCATACCCGTCGGCGACCAGCGTACGCCTGGCCTCGGCCACGATTCGCTGGCGCGTGGCGGAGCCCTTGCTCTGCCGATCTGGGCGTTGCGTCGACACGGTCCTCCGTCCGCGATCATTGTCTAGGTCGTTGACATATTTAGGTTGGAGACCTAAAGTAGGTGCAACCCTACTCTCACTGGAGGTGCCCTGTGCAGCTCGCTCAAGCCACCGAAGCCCACATCTCTCGCTACGCCAACGTCGTCGAAGACCTGTTGTGGTCGACCGGGCCGGCCAGCTACGGCTACCAGTTGGGCAGTCGAGACGTGATGGCTGCGTTGGTCGTCGAGTCATGGCCAGTCCCGGGCACGCTGTTCGGTCATGACGCTGCGACCTTGGCTCTTGCTGACGGGGAGTTGGTGGGCATCGAGATCGGGTTCGTGAACCCCGGCTTCGTCGCCCGCGTCGCCGCGCTCGGCCAGTTCATTCCGACGCTGGTCAACTCGGGTGAAATCGACATCGCTGACATCGAAGGGATCTTGGAGCGTTCCGCTCAATGTGCGTGGCTCAACCCGGGGATCCCTTCCGACGCCTACTACCTCCATGCGATTGCAGTCTCGCCACAACACCAGGGGCGAGGAGTCGGGGCGCTGTTGATGCACGATGCGCTGAACCGCGCTCGAACAGCGGGCGCCGCAGCTCTCCATCTCGATGTGCTGTCCGACAATCCGGCCGTCGACTTCTACCGAGCGTTCGGGCTGGAATGTGTGGTCGAGTCGAGAGCCCCGATCCCCTTCTCGGGTGGCGTCCCGATCGAGTACCGGATGGTGATGCAACTGACGGAATCCGGTTCCGAATCGACAGCTCATGATGGCGACCGGTCATGACGCTGATCTCCGAAGTCCCGTTTCAACCTGTTGGTGGCCAGCCTGGGTTCGATCCCGCACAACTGGAGCGATTCGTCGATCGTGCCCGTCGTCGTGTCGCGGTGCTCGCCTATCTGCGCGGCGACGGTCGACCGCACCAGGTTCCGATCTGGTACACCTACGAAGCCGGCACGTTCTGGATGAGCACCGTCACCGGTTCACCGAAGCATCGAGCGCTGTTGAAAGACCCACGAGTGAGCCTCACGATTCAGGATGAGGCGCCGCCATACCGGGCGGTGATTCTCGAGGGAGTCGTCGAACTGTCGCCGCTCGAACACGCCGACGATCCAACTGCGGGCGTGGCCGTGCGTTACTTCGGGCGGGTCGCAGCCAACGAATACGACAAGCTGACCGCGGAGCTGTACGCGGCATCAGGTCTCACCTTGATGGCGCTGACCCCGACCGCAGTCCGCGGATTCGACAACCGCAAGGCGTTGAGCAAGCCGGTGCATTCTTTCGTCAGGCTTCGGGAGAGGCTGCCGATCCCGCGCACTTGGCTGTAGGGATGTAGACCAGCGGTGCAGGTGAACTTGTACGGTTCGATTCGAGACGGCCAGACCGCGCAACTTCGACGCTGCACTGCTCGGTACACACGAGTGCACAGCTACCTTCTCCGGAAGGTCACCGTCGCTGCAGTGCGCGTCGAAGCGCCGCTCGTTGTTGCGCTGCCTGAACCGCGGGAGTGGCCGGGCGCGAGCCGGCGAAGCGCTGGGCGAGGGCGGCCACACTCGGAAACCTGAACAAGTCGAGCGGATGCGCCGGAAGGCCCAGGTGGTCGTTGAAGTGTTGGGACAGTTGCACTGCTTTCAGTGAGGTGCCACCCAAGTCGAAGAAGTTGGCGCCGCGGGGTACCTCGGCCAGGACGAGCACGCGGCCGATCGCCGCGGAGATCTCGGCTTCCAGCCGGCACCGATCGTGTTGCCCGGAGAAACGTGCCGCGGGTGGCGCGGCCGGCTCCAATCGATCGCGCTCGACCACCTGGGCGATGGTCGCCGGCACCCCCAACGCAGTGGCGCCCGCAGGCACATCGCCCACGACCAGGGTGTTGGCCGCGATCGTTGCGCCGGCACCGATGCGCAGATCGGGCAGGATGCTGGCATTGGAGCCAACGTAGACCTGATCGCCAAGCGACACCCGGGCGTTGATCACGGCGTTGGGAGCGATGATGCATCCCTCTGACACGTGCGTGCCGTGACCCACCACTGCACCGACCAGGACCACGCACGATCGCGCCAACTTGCTCTCCGCGCCGATGCATGAGTTCGCGTAGACGGTGACGTCATCTTCCAGCTCGGCCCCCAGCAGATCCACCCCGGGATGCACCAGCGATGCGAAGGCGATGCCATGCGCGGCGATCTTCTCGCGTGCACTGGCACGCCCGGCGGTGGTGCGGGTGACCAGGTTGACCACTTCATCGGTGCTTGGATCGGCCTCCTGGAGACGTTCGAATCCCCCGACGATCGGCAGACCGAGGCGCGTGGTGCCGTGCTTCGCTGGGTCGTCGTCCAACAGCAGGATCCGATGCCAGCGTTCGTTCACCCGGTTGACCTGCATGGCCAGGCGAATTCCTTCGCCATTGCCTGCGCCGCAGAGGTGGAGCGTCCTCACTGCACCATCGGCGTCGACAGCCGCTGCTGGGCCGGCTTGACACGTGTGTCGTCGTTCCTCGGACGCAATCGCTCCGCGGCCCCCGTCATCCAGTCGGTGCACGTGTGGCAGCGCTCGGGCAAGGCGTCGAAATCACGCTCGAGATGCAGGTCCCGGTATGCGCCCAATTGGCCCCACAGGTTGGCCAGGGAGTCGTGCCAGGCGTTGCCGACCCCCTCTTCGCCCTCGGTGTCGCCGGGGCACCGCGGAACCCGACCGTCCCAGAAGACGTGCATCATCGTCACTGCCCACGGGCACGGGATTCGGTCGGCCGGTGATATCCCGAGACCGGTCTCGAACCGGCCGCCCCAGCTGAGCTGGCGCCGCACCTTCACGACGGCGTTGCGCGCCAGCCAGTGGGCCCACGTTGGCGTACACGACATCGCGGTCGGCCTTCACCCGGTACTTCTCGAACGACGCCTTGGAGAAGCCATCGACGCCGAACACGATCAGGTGCGCGCCGGACCCCAGGATGGCATCGTCGAGGTCCGGCGTCAGAAGCATGCCGTTGGTGTTGATGTTGAGCGACTTCAGCCCGACGGATCGGCCGTACCGCAGGCAGTCGACCAGCAGCTCAGGTTCCAGCAACGGTTCGCCGCAGAACGAGAACCAGCATTCCGTCCTGGGCGACGCGGCCGCGATCTCGTCGGCGCACTTCTTCCACAGCGCGAACGGCATCGTGCCCTTGGGCCGTTTCATGCTCGGGTGGTGGCACATCGAGCAGGCCAAGTTGCACTCGGCACACAACTCGACGGCGAACTTGCGCGGGAACACGAACCTGTGCAGCGTCGCCGCGATCCGTTCCAGATCCCGGTCAGGCATTGGTCGAACTCCGGGGATCGACCCACGCCGTGTCGTCACCGCATCCAACGAGCGCCGCGGTGCAGGTAGCGACCACGATGGTGGATCGCACTGTGCTGCGCATGTGCATCTGCCGCCGTTCTCTTGATGAACTGCACCTCAGGTTTGACCTCATGGGCGGGTTGCGATAGGGCCAAACGTCCTTTGACGCCTCCACGGGATGCAAGATGTGCCGCGACGCCACGAGAAGTGGCAATGGCCGGGTGCTCGACGAAGTATCGGTACAATTCGCCGCCGTGGACGACGAGGCGCTGCTGGCCAGGTGCCGGCGCGGCGATCAAAGGGCGTGGAACCAGTTGGTCGAACGCTACGAGCGCCTCGTCTACTCGATTCCCCTCAACCTCGGTCTCACCACCGACGACGCGGCCGACGTCACCCAGGCCACGTTCTCGGCACTGCTGCGCTCGATCGACAGCATCGACGCGCCCGATCGCATCGGTGCCTGGCTCTCCACCGTGGCCAAGCGGCAGGCGATCCGCGTGATCGAGCGCCGCGACCGCGACCGCGCCGCGCCCGACCCCCAGCCGATCCCGACCGATGACGATGGCGCTCATCGCCTGGCAGCCGACATCGAATGGCTCCATCAGGGCCTGACGATGATCTCGCCGAGGTGCCGCAAGATCCTGACCGAGTTGTACTTCGCCCGCGCTGGCGAAGCTCTACGACGCCGACGGATAGGTGCTTGCGTGGAGGCCGTCGTGGTGCGCCAGCCACAACGCGGCCTCGGTGCGCGATCGCACCCCGATGCTTTGGTACACCCGCGACAGGTGGCACTTGACGGTGCGTTCGGTGATGGTCAGCCGATGCGCGATCTGCTTGTTCTGAAGACCCTTCACCACCAACTGCAACACCTCGAACTCGCGGGCCGTCAGGGTGGAGTGCAACGGCGAGTGGCCGTTCCACGAGTCCAACAACCACCTGGTCACCGAGGGGTGCAAGGCGGCCTGGCCGCGCCTCACCGCGGTGACCGCGGCCGCGATGGCCTCCGGCCCTTCGCCCAGCATCTGGAAGCCGGCCACGCCGGTCTCGAGGATCGCCAGAGTGACCGGGCGGGTCGCGGGCTCGACGAGAACTGCGATCACCGGCACCCCCGCCGCCGAGTCGAGCAACCGGGCGAGCGCAGCTATCGAGTCGGATTGGGGAGCGATCACGACCAGCACTACGTCGGGGCGTCCGTGATCGACGAACGAGCGCGCCGCCTCGCTGAGGTCGACCACGTGCCGGACGCTGTGCATCGAGTCGCCGAGCTCTGCGGCAAGGCCGGAGCAGACCAGCCGCGGCCCGACGACGAGGAGCTCCGCGGCGCGGTGCCGGTCGATCATTGTGACGGTGGTCATTGCAAGCACTCCTCGGTGTTCGTGACGGCTCCGGCCGCGGTTGAGACTGCTGCCGCCACATCGATTCGTCGGATCCCGACGATGCTCCCCGGTGGATCGATCAGCGCAACGCCGCTGGTCACCACCAAACGTGCGATGGCGCCGATCCGCAGGTCGGGGCGCTGCGCGCGGAGCAGCGCCACCTCGCCGGCCACCATCGGCGCAGCCATCGACGTGCCGCTCCACGAAGCAG
>VFMC01000094.1 GCA_006515795.1 Acidimicrobiaceae bacterium
GTTCCCGGTGGTGGCGCCCGTGCTGATAGGTGCAACACGAGCGACCGAAGCTGCGCTCGGCGCCAGCGGTGCCGCAACCGATGAAGGTTGGCCGTGGGTTGGCCTCCTCGTCGTCTTCGCGGCGCTGTTCGGTGTCGGAGGAACGCTGGCCTTCGGTCCGCTCATCGAGGAATGAGGCGAACCGAGATCGTGTCCACGAACACAGGCACCACAGGCACCACCTTCACCCGCTGGTTCGGCCTGCTTGCCGTCGTTGCGCTGGCCCTCGTGGCGGTGTTCGGCCTCGTGCTGTCGCCACCCGACGTGGTGCAGGGTGAGAGCGTGCGCATCCTCTACCTCCATGTGGGCACCGTATGGGTCGCCTACCTCGCGTTCGTGGTCACCGCGGTTTCGTCGGCCGCGTACCTGTGGAAGCGCAGCTCGTCGCTCACGTGGGATCGTGTGGCCGGCGCGAGCGCCGAGATCGGGGTGCTCTACATGGGCGTCACGTTGCTCACCGGTGCGCTGTGGGGCCGGCTCAGCTGGGGCACGTTCTGGGTGTGGGATGCGCGAGTCACCACCACGGCCTTCATGTTCATCACCTACATCGGCTACCTGGCCGTCCGCGGCCTCGGGGGCAGCCATCGGCAACGGGCGCGGCGCTCGGCTGTGGTGGCGTTGCTGGCGGTGCTCGAGATCCCGCTGGTGCACTTCAGCGTCGAACTGTGGCGGTCGGTGCATCAAGACGCCAGCGTTGCCGGGCGCACCACCGACGTCACCCTCGACGGCCTGATGCTGTTCACCCTGCTGCTCAGCACCGTGGCGTTCACCCTCGTGTACGTGTGGTTCGTGCTCCATCGCCAGCGGGTGCTGGCGATGGAAGACGCGCTCGACGACAGGGGCCTCGACTACGCGCTCATCGAGCGACGCCGGGAAGGGGCGATGCGCTGATGGACGACCTGGGTTTCATCCTGCTCAGCTACATCGCCACGTTCGGTTCCACGGCCGTCCTGGCCTGGCGGGTGCTGCACCGCGGGCGCGCCCTCGGCGGGCAACTCCCCGACGACGACAAGCCGTGGGTCTGAGGCGCTGATGGGATCTGACAAGAGCATCGAGCTGAGCCCGCGCCAGGTCGTGCCCACCGCGTCGCGGGTTCGCGCTCGTGGCCGGCGGTGGCCGGCGCTCGCCGTGCTGGCGCTGGTGTTCATCGGAGGTGGGGTGGTCGTCACCAAGTTCTTGTCGTCGGCGATCGACTACTACTGCAACGTCGACGAGGTCGGCGTGAAGGACGGCTGCGAGGCCGGCCGCCGCCTCAGGGTTCAGGGCAACGTCGAGGAAGGCACCGTGGCCAGCGCCGGCGGCGTCACCACGTTCGCGATCTCGTTCAACGGCGTCGAGATGGTGGTTCGTTACGTCAACGGCGATCCCGGCGGCATCTTTCAGGAGTGCGTGCCAGTGGTGGTGCACGGTCGGCTCGTCGACGTCACGGCCGCCGATGGCACGGTCACCCTCGTCTTCGAAGGTGATCACGTCGACGTGAAGCACTCCAACGAGTACGCCGCTGCCAACGACGACCGGCTCGACCAGGCCGAGGCAGCATGCTCGCTACCAGCCTGAACGGGCTCATCGGCCACTCGGCGCTCATCGTCGGCCTTGTCGCCTCGCTGTTCGGCGCGCTCGCCCTCGGGTTCGCCACGATCACCGGCGATGCTCGCCTGGCCAGGAGTGCCAAGAACTACGCGTGGTTGGCGGCCGCGGCATCGACCGCGGCGATCGCACTCATGCTCAACGCGCTGCTCACCTACGACTTCGACCTGGCCTACGTGCAGCAGGTCGGATCGCGGAGCACGCCGATGCTGTTCAACGTAACCGCGCTGTGGAGCGCGCTCGAGGGCAGCATCTTGCTCTGGCTGGCCACGCTCGGCGGATACACGGCGCTCATCATGTGGCGCTACCGATCCAGGCTCGACGATCCACTCGTCGCCTGGGCGGTGGTCGTGATGTTCTTGGTCACCGCGTTCTTCTTCTTCCTCGCCTTCGGTCCGATCGACGTGTTCGCCACCGGCGTTCCCGGAAAGACCGACGGCCCCGGGCCGAACCCGCTGCTGCAGAACCACATCCTGGTCATGTTCCACCCGCCGATCCTGTATCTCGGTTACGTCGGTTTCACCGTGCCGTTCGCGTTCGCGCTCGCCGCGCTGATCACCGGTCGTGTCGGCGAGGGCTGGCTGATGGAGACCCGCCGCTGGGCGCTGTTCGCCTGGGGCTTGCTCACCATGGGCGTCATCCTCGGCGGGTGGTGGAGCTACGAGGTGCTCGGCTGGAGCGGCGTGTGGGCATGGGATCCGGTCGAGAACGCCAGCCTGCTGCCATGGCTCACGGGCACCGCCTACATCCACTCGGTGCTCGTGCAGGAGCGGCGCGGCATGTTGCGGGTGTGGAACCTCAGCCTGCTCGTCGCCACGTTCGCGCTCACGATCCTCGGCACGTTCCTCACCCGCAGCGGCGTCATCAACAGCGTGCACGCGTTTTCCGACGGCACGATCGGGCCGTGGCTGCTCGGCTTCTTCGGCGTGATCATGATGGTGTCGCTGGCGCTCATCGCCTGGCGCGGCGACCGGCTCCGCTCGCCGGGCGCGATCGACTCGCCGCTGTCGCGCGAAGGGGCGTTCCTCGCCAACAACGTGATCTTCACGGTGTTCGCGTTCGTGGTGCTGCTCGGCACGGTGTTCCCACTGATCGTCGAGGCACTGCAAGACCGGCAGATCGCCGTCGGTCAGCCCTTCTTCGATCGCCTCACAATGCCGATCGGCATCGTGCTGCTCTTCCTGATGGCGGTGGCGCCCGTGCTGCCATGGCGCAAGGCCAGCGGCGAACTGCTGCGCGAGCGCCTGTTCGTTCCGGCGTGGATCGGCGCTCTCGCGCTCGGCGTCAGCGTCGCCGTCGGTGCCGACAAGCCGGCGTCGCTGATCGCGTTCGCGCTGGGTGGGTTCGCCGCCGGAGCTGCCGGACGTCAGCTGGTGCTGGCCACCCGTCGCCAAGGTTGGCGTGGGCTGGTGGGCCGGGCCAACGGTGGCATGGTCGTGCACCTCGGGGTGATCCTCATCGCCGTGGCGCTGGCGGCCTCCAACGGCTACACCCGCGTCGGTGAGTTCACCCTCCAGCAGGGGGCGCCAGTGGTGTTCGCCGGTCACAGCTTCGAGCTCGTCGAGGTCACCGAGTTCGAGACCGAACGGTCCACTGGGCGCAAGGCCGCGGTCAGCATCGACGGTGGCCAGGCCTACTCACCGGCGATCACCCGGTTCACCCAGGTCGGAACCGACATCCCCACGCCTAGCGTGAAGTCGGGGTTCACGAAGGACATCTACCTCACGCTCGAGCGGGCCAAGGGAGCCGGCGCCACCGAGGCCGATGTCAAGATCTTCATCAAGCCGATGATCGTGTGGATGTGGGTCGGCGGTGCGCTGATGGCGGTCGGCACCGTCCTCGCCGCGTTCCCCGGACGGCGCCGGAGACCCACTGCGCCGACGTCGGCCCCGGTCCCCGATCGGTTCACCGCCGATGTCTGACAGCCCGACCGGTACCGAGACCGATCCCGAGGCCGATCCCGAGCGGCGGCGCCGGGTCGCGCCGTTCGTCGCCCTGGCGGTGGCGGTCGTGTTCGCCGCGCTGTTCGTCGTGCTGGCCGGCAGCGACGCCTCGCCCACCGACACGGTCGATTCGTTCCTCATCGATCAACCAGCTCCCGCCGCCGTCGGCACCACCCTCGCTGACGAACCGTTCGATCTCAGTCGTCGCAAGGGCAGCTGGGTGGTGCTCAACTTCTTCGATCCCGAGTGTGTCGAGTGCGTGAAGGAGCACCCCGAGCTGGTCGCCTTCGTCGCCGATCAGCTGGCCATCGCCGATGGCGCCGAGCTGTACACGATCGTGAACCAGGGCAGCGACGGCGAGGTCGCCGCGTTCTTCGCCACCAGCGGCGGCGGATGGCCGGTGGTCCGCGATCCCGACGGCACCATCAGCGTCGACTTCGGCGTGTCGAAGATCCCCGAGACGTGGATAGTGGATCCCGAGGGGATCGTGCGCGCCCGGTTCGCCGGAGCGATCACCTCGGCGCAGCTGAGCACGACTTTGCAGCAGTTGCGGGAGCGGCGCGGCTGATGGTGTCTGCAAGCTGGCGGCGCGTGAAGCGCTGGCCCGGGTGGCTGGTCCTCGGGCTGGTGGTGGTTGGCCTGTTCGTGATCGGGGTGACCGTCGACAACTCGCCGCAGACCGAACCCGAGCGCGTCGAGCAGATCAGCAAACGTCTGGCCTGTCCGATCTGCGACGGCGAGAGCGTGTTCGAGTCGCGCAACAACGCATCCGCGAAGATCAGGACCGAGATCGCCGTGCAGGTGGCCGCAGGCGAGCGCACCGACGATGAGATCATCTCGTACTTCGTGCAGCGCGACTCGAAGCTGCTGCTCGTGCCGCGAGCCACCGGGTTCGACGCGCTGGTGTGGATCCTGCCGGTCGTGGCCTTCGTCTGTGGGGTCGCCGGCCTCGGTGTGGCGTTCCGGCGTTGGAAGCGAGCCGCCGACACCATGCCCACCGACGACGATCGCGCCCTCGTCGCGGCCGCTCGTTTGGCAGACGACCGCGGCGTCGAAGACCGCGGCGTCGAAGATCACGGCGTCGAAGACCACGGCGTCGAAGACCACGCGGGGCGAGCCGATGGCAACCGATCCTGACCGTCTCGCTCGGCTCGAGGAGGAACGGCGGTTCCTGCTCCGATCGCTGTCCGACCTCGACTTGGAGCTCGCCGTCGGCGATGTCGACGGTCACGACTACGAGGTGCTTCGCGACGGATACACCGCGCGAGCAGCAGCAGTGCTGCGCGAGATCGACGAGGGCAGATCCGCCCTCGCGCCGCCACGGCGTGCCAAGCCCGTCGTCGTCTTCGCGTGGGTGGCCGGGGTGCTCGCAGTGGCTGTGTTGAGCGGTTGGCTCGTGGCCCGGTCGGCCGGACAGCGCATCGCCGGGCAGTCGCTCACCGGGGGAGAGGCCATCGACGACGTCGCCGCCAAGCTGGCCGCAGCGCGCAGCATGATGCAGGCAGGCGACTTCGTCGGCGCGCTCGGACAGTTCCAGCAGGTGAACGAGCTCGAGCCGGACAACGCCGAGGCCCGTACCTACACGGCCTGGCTCATCGTGCTCACCTCACCGTCGCTCGACGATGCCACGCGCGCCGAGGCCCTCGAAGCGGCGATGACGGCGTTCGACCGGGTGATCGCCGACGAACCCGGCTACGCCGATCCGTACTGCCTGTCGGCAGTGGCCGCGGCCCGCTTCCTCGAAGTGCCCGACGACGACCTCGCTCGCCGACGAGGGAACCTGTGCCTCGCCAACAACCCACCTTCCGACATGCGCGGCCTCATCGAGCAGTTCCTCGCCGGGCTCGAGCTCACCCCGTCCTCCGCCACGACCAGTCCCGGCGAGTAGCGTCGACGAGCGTGAGCCTGCCACCTCCTCCACCGCCCTAAGACCGGCTGCCCTCCGGAGCCCAACCGCCATACGGCGCACCTCCTCCCGGATACGCCCCCTATGGCCAGGCCCCGTACGGCGCACAGCCCGGCCAGTTCCAGCGTCCGGGAAACTCGGGAATGGCCGTCGCCGGTTTCGTGCTCAGTCTGATCGGCATCGTGCCCTGCTTCTGGTTCTGGTTACTCCAGGTTCCCGGCTACCTCGGCGTGATCTTCAGCATGCTCGGGCTCAAGGCCACCAAGGACGGCGCAAGAGGCGGGCGCGGCATGGCGGTCGCCGGGCTGGTGATCGGCATCGTCGTGGTCGTCATCGCCCTGCTCGTCACGCTGTTCGTCTACACGAGCAACGATTGCGTCACCGACGGCTTCACGGTCGACTGTCAGTTCTGACGCCGGGGGGTCAGCTCGGCGGCGACCACACCTTTGCTCGCGAGATCGCGCCGTCGCGCTCGCGGTCGAGCACCCACACCGTCGCCTTGCGCCAATCGGGCGGGCCGGCGATGATGCAACCGCGCCGCTCCAGCGCCATCATCGTGTCGGGCACAACATCGCCATGGCTGCACAGCACCGCGCCGTCGACCAGCTCCGCCAGCAGGTCGAGCACGCCTTCGAACGCCCCCCCTTCCGACAGGCGGTGATCGGTGACGATGGCGAGG
>VFMC01000502.1:0-1028 GCA_006515795.1 Acidimicrobiaceae bacterium
GGCTGGGTGTCGCCGAAGGAGGCGAGCTGCGATGAACGACATCGACGACATCGACGACATCGGACGGCGCGCAGGTGCCGACGCCAAACGCCAGGCCGAACGGTCGATCGACGTCGGGCACGGTCTTGACGAACTTCGCTCGTCCGGCCGAGCACGGACCCAGCTGTACCGCATCGAGCCCGATGACCAGCGGCGGATGACAGTGCGCGCATGGGCAGCGCTCGGCTCGGCGATCGCGGTCGCTGCCGCATTCGCCGTCGTGCTCGTGTCGATTCGCGGTCCCGAGCAGCGCGTCCTGCCGGCAACGGTGCCCACCGAGGTCGATTCGACCGAGGCCCCGACGACCAGCGACCTGGCGACCACGGTGGCGGTTTCGTCACCCGACTCGACGCTGCCGGTGACCGCGCCACCTGTCGGGTCAGGACTGACGGTCAGCTACCTCGACCCGCCGGAGCGCGTCGAGCCAGAGGTGTTCGCCGCGGTGCGGGTGCCAGGTCTGACCGTGGGCGCCGCGCCGGCGATCGCCGTCGGCGAGCCCGGTGTCGCCGTGCGGCATCCTGATGGAAGGGGCATCACCCTGATCGCTCCCGACTCGGCCAGCCGTGAGGTCGTCTTCGCTGCCGGCATCGTGGTGTCCGAGATCGCCCTTGGCCCGTCGGACGTGCTGTACGGCCTGACCTTTCGCGATCCACCTCCAACCCAAGCGGTCCCCGACGCTGCGATCGTGGCGATCGCGCTGTCGGGACCCGACGAAGGAAAGATCGTTGGAGAGGCAACGCTGTCGGCCGTTGCCTACGTCGAGCTCCCCAGGGGCGTCTTCGGACACGGCCAGCAAGGCATCATCGACCGCGCCCGGTTCGGGGGCCAGCTGATCGAGTACGTAAACACCGATGGCACACCGCTCACGTGGAAGGGCGACGCGCCGGCCGAGTTCACGCACGGCGGTAGCGCCGACGACGTGCAGTCGACGGGAGGCACGTCGTGGCCACTCGACATCGAACGGGATCCGCAGCACGGGAGCTCGTTCG
>VFMC01000502.1:1049-3025 GCA_006515795.1 Acidimicrobiaceae bacterium
CTCGTTCGTTGGCGACCCTCCGCCCGCCGCGGCGCCCGATGGTCGGGGCGTGTACGCGACCTCGATCGGCGCATCGGTCAGCCCCGATCAGGACTACTCGGAGTCGACTCTGCCGGTGGTCGCCACGCTGCACCCCGATGGATCCGCCGAGTGGGCGCTGCTGCCCGAGGACTGGTATCTCGGTGCGAGCGACGTGTGGGGCACTGTGCTTGCACACGTCGGCCAGGACAGCACCGTCGAACTCGCCTGGCTCATCGGACCGGACTTCGAGCCATCCCTCCCCGGCTACCGGACCGAGGGACTCGATGTCGAGTGGTCGTGCGCCGGGAACGGCGCCTGTACGGGGCTCGCCGTCGACGACGAGGGCACCATCGTCACGTTCGATCCGGGAACGGCGACGATGACGGTGCACGAGACACCGGCCCGCACGTTCGCGGTAGACATCGACACCTCCGCCGGCGGCTACCTTGTCGAGGTCACCGATGCCGACGTCGCCTATCTGCTTGCGCCCGATCCTGCGGCGCCCGATCCAGTGGGCACCCTGTACGCCGTGTCGACGGCGCCGTCGAACGCCGGCGACAGCGATCTCGTGGCTGGGGAGCTCGGTCTGGTGTTGGTGGGTTGCTGCGCATTCGACGAGCGCCGCCCGCCGGTCGCTGCACCGGTCGTGATGCAATGGGTCGACTCGTCCGGCGCACCGACGACATTCGGTTCCGACGTCATGCACATCGAGTTCCGGTCGGATGGCAGCGCCGACATCGTCAGGAACAGCCCCAACGATGACGTGCGCCGCTGGACGGTGCCTGAGGTCGCAATGATGCGCGGCATGCCCCCACTCGCACCTCTGGCCGATGGAGGCGCGATGGCATACCTGTCCGATCGGTTCGACCGAACCTCGCCTTCGCGGCTCGTGGTGCTGCGCCCGGATGGCACCATCATCGAGCACTCCATCGGCGGGTACTTCCCCGTTGCCATCGAGCCGGCAGGCACGCTGATCGTGTTCGACTCACACGGGGGCTTCAGCCGCCTCACCCTAGAGCGCGACTGAAGCCCCAAGTCAACACCGACATCAGCCAAGCGTCTGGCGACGTTCACGAGTTGGTTTCGGACAGCCAGTAGCCGAAAGAATTTTCAGCCCAGAACGCTATCGAGCTCGAGCAGCGGCGCCGGACAGAACGGCGTCGACGGCGACATGTCCGATTCCGACAAGACGGCAGGCAACGAACTCCGTACTGTGAGGACATGACCGTCATTCCTTCAGCCATCGCGTTGGTCGCGTCCGACCTGCCCCGAACTCTCTCGTTCTACCGCGCCATGGGCCTCGACATCCCTGCCGAAGCCGACAGCGAGCCACACGTCGAGGTGACGTTGACCGGTGGGTTTCGGATCCTGTTCGATCCCGAATCGACGATCAGGTCCTTCGACCCGGAATGGACCCCGGCCCCCGCCGGCTCACCGCGCACGGCGCTGGCCTTCGAGTGCGCTGACCCAGCCGAGGTCGACGCCTCCTATGCGGCAATGACCGCCGCCGGGTTCGACGGCCACCTCGAACCGTGGGATGCGTACTGGGGGCAGCGCTACGCGACGTTGCGCGATCCGGACGGCAACGGCGTCGACCTGTTCGCCGCACTGCCGACGAGCTGAGATGCCGACTGCCACGGCTTCGGCCGTCAGCACCTCACCGGTGTCATCCTGGTCGGCCGCGCCCGACCGTTGTGGCGGTCCGAACCGCAACGTGCTCAGCCACCAACGTGCTCAGCCACCAACGTGTTCTACACGAACGTTGACGAACCGAAGGCCACCGCCACAATCCGCTGCTATACGGGCGATAGGTGACGGCGTTGGTTGCTCGATCACGGGTGTGCATGTACATTGCATGCATGCCGAATGTCCAGGTGCGTGACGTGCCCGTCGAGGTCCACGAAGCCTTGGTTCGCCGTGCCGAACTTGCGGGGCAGTCGCTTCAGCAGTTCCTC
>VFMC01000503.1:0-1439 GCA_006515795.1 Acidimicrobiaceae bacterium
CGGCTGTTCTGGTTCACGCACCGCCGCGTGTATCGACTGACGGGTGGTCGAGTGGGTCTGTGGCGGCCGAAGCCCAACAGTTGGGGAGCAGCGCGTCTCACCGTGGTCGGGCGGCGGACCGGTGCCGAGCGAAGCGTGATCGTCGGCTACTTCGAGGATGGGCCGAATCTGGTCACGTTGGCGATGAACGGCTGGGGTGATGGCGAGCCGGCGTGGTGGCTCAACCTTCAGGCGAATCCTGACGCTCGGGTCGACGTGCGCGGCGGGGAGCGTCTGGTCACCGGCAGGGCCGCCCAAGGCGAAGAGCGGGAACGGCTGTGGTCGCGGTGGCGAGAGATCGACAAGAACCTCGACGCCTACGCCGCGCGCCGCTCGACAGAGACCGCTGTCGTCATCCTGGAACCGCGGCCGTGACTGGTGGTGGGTCACTGGGTTGAGCCACACCGGAGGTCGGGCGATGTCACGGCTGCGGTGGTGGCCGGTCGACAACCCTGCCGACAGCACGCGACGAAAGGGTGTGCCACGGCGTCGAAGGGATCTTGACGCGACCTCGGGCTTGGCGACTACCCGTCGTCGCCTCGCGCGGAAAGTGTTCGTACCCCCTCAAGTAGGGGGGTAAACAGACCGATCCTTGATCTCGATGAATGACGCCTCCTTGCATCTGCGCACCGACGCCGCCGCTCTGCGGTCGATCGGGCCATGGGTCCGCGAGCAGCTCGTTCCGTCTCTCGACGAACGTGCCGCCGAGATCGTCGGCCCGAAGATCGAGCTGGCGCTCACCGAGCTGTGCGGCAACATCGTCGAACACGGGTACCTCGGCTCCGCCGATGGCGAGCTCACGGTGTCGTTCACGGTTAGCCCTTCGTACGTGGCGGTGATGATCGTCGACGACGGTGTTCCTTTCGAGGTCGCCACCAACGTCGCCACCGCCACCGCTACCGCCGCCGCGCCCGGCCGCGACGCCGACCCCGACGCCAACCCCGAACTCGACACCGAAGAGACGAACGGCTACGGGCTGTTCATCGTGCGCCGGCTCACCAGCTACTTCGTGGTGGAACGGGTCGGCAACCGGAACCGCACCATCGTGCACTTCGACCTGCCCTGATCAGCGCGGCGCGAGGTGCAGCTTCGGGTCGACCTGGCACGCCACCTGGCGGCCTCCGCCCATCTCGTAGCAGTGGATGTCGTTCGGATTGCCCGAGTACAGCCCCAGCGGATCGACCAACGGAGCGTGACGATCGGGGTTGGCGCACGGCGTTTCCACGGCGCCACCCGCGGTCCACGGTGCCGGACACGCCTCGGAGTGGGTCGCAGCAATGACCCGCGAGATGTAGTCGGCGGTGCCGTACGCCCCGACGATCGTGAAGTGCACACCGTCACTCGTGAACCAGCCGTCGGTTGCCCGCGTGTAGGCCTCGTAGTCGGCGACCACCATCTCG
>VFMC01000503.1:1446-2570 GCA_006515795.1 Acidimicrobiaceae bacterium
AGCCCCCGAGGCCGCCTTCTCACGAAGGATCTGGTTCTGGATCCTGAAGCCCTCGTCCTGGGCCGTGCCACCCGTCGGATTGCGGTACGCCGAACCCTCGCGATAGGTGAGCCACACCACCCGGCGGGCGCCCTTCGCCCTCGACACGCCCATCACCTGGTCGACCGCGCCGCTGAAGGTCGTGTACCAGTCGTTGTACCCGGTCATGATCACGACCACATCGATGGTGCCTTCGGCTGCGGCGATCGCTTGTACCGCGTTCGGTGGACGGCGGCCCTCGCGGCCACCGCACGATGTGCCGACCAACCGTCGGCACGACTCGACATCGAGAACGAAGTCGGATCCGACCAGCGCGTGGCGGGCGTTGCCGTACCAGCGCACACCGGCGAGCGTCGAGTCGCCCACGAGCAGGACCCGCCGGGCGGTGTCGGGCGCCGGTGTGTTCGGCGGGTCGGTCGCGGTTGTCGTCGGCAGCGGGTCGCCGGTGAACCAGCCGGTTGCGTCCACCACGAGGTCGTTTCCATTGCTGGCGAAGACCGCGATGCCGGCTGACGACGCCGCGACGATTCCGAACTGGGCCACGTTCTGGCGTCGCCGATCGGCGTTCACGGTTGCCGCCAGCGGCCGCTCGGTGCGGCCCGGGTAGGCGGTGATGTAGCCGGCGGCACGGGTCTCGGTCATGGTCCAGTTGCCGGCGATCGCGGCGACGGGGTGGCCGGCGACATCAGTCGGGTCGACTTGGATCGTGCCGCCCGGGAAGATGCCACCGGTGACGGTGTCAGTCCGAGTGTCGACGATGCGCGTCGGTGCGATCGGCACGAACAGTCCGTCTCCCGACTCCGGCGAAGACGGTCCGGTGAACCATCCGGTGAAGTCGACGATCACGTGATCGCCGGTCTGGCTGAACACCTCGATCCCTTCGGGACCGGTGGCCACGATCTGCCCAGCGGCACGCACCTGACGAGGGCCGTCGGAGTTCAACAGGCTGGTCGTCGGGCGTTCGATGCCGGCGCCGTGCGCGGTGAAGTAACCCGAGCTCGACGTCTCGCTGGTGGCGATGGTGATGGCGAGGGCCGTGGCATCGCTCGGAACGCCCGCCGGCAACGGAATGCGGATCGTCGACC
>VFMC01000095.1:0-7412 GCA_006515795.1 Acidimicrobiaceae bacterium
AGCCCCAGCCGTCGCGGTCACCGGCGGGGCCGTGCGCCCCGCGCAGCCGGCCTCGGGGCCCGGCGTTGCCGCGGCACCGGTCGGCGTGAACCAGTTCGACTTGAGGCCCATTGCTCGCCGGAACTGGTCGCCGGTCACGGCAACCGACCCGGCAGTTCCGTCGACCGTCATCGCGACCACACGGCCGCCCCAGTCGCCCTGCCCGGTGCGCTGCGTGATCGTGACTCCCGTGAAGGTTCCGATCGCCGGGTACGACCGCTCGAGCGCGGCAGCCGAGATCGAAGCTGTCCAGGTGTGGTTGGGATTGCCGGCCGTGGCGTCGCCGAGGTCTTCCACCGCCGGGAAGCCGAGCGAGCTGGCCGCCGTCCACCCTCCCGACGATGCCGAGAACATCGTGTACGCAATCGGCCCCTGCGGCGATCCGACTCGACGGACGACCCCGGCCGTCGCCTGCACGGCAAGGTCGACCGAGGGTTGCTCCACCCGGTTGTAGGCCGAGGCCGGCGATGTCCGCCACGCCGCTCCGGGGTAGAACTCGCAGACCTGGTCGCACGTCTTCGCGTACGAGTACTTGTTCTCGGCGAGTCCGTAGCTCCGTGCGGCCACCGCCTGGGCTTGGAGCGCCGCCGAGCCGAGGGCCGCCCATGACGCCGACATCTCGGAGGCGACGACCGACCGGAGGTACTGCTCGACGGGGACGTCGTTCACCGTCCGGTTCTCGTTGTCGGTGCCGTTGACGGCACGCACCGCCCCCCTGTAGGAGCGGACCTTCCCTGACGGTTCACAGACCGCCAGCAGGTCGGAGAACAGCGTGCTCGCCGACGTGTCCGTGCTCGGCCGCACCGTCACCGATCCGAGACCCGACGCAACCACCGACCAGCCGGCGCCCAGCGGGTCAGCGGCCGAAGGGCACGTGGCCGCGTCGGAGCGAGCCCACACCGAGTAGCTGCGCTCGGCCGTCTCGCGGATCACGACCGACCGCCATGGCCCGCCGGCAACGCCGTCGATCACTATGGCGCCGTTGTCGTGGACGACTGCGGTCTGCGCGTCGTCGAGGTTCATCAACCTGACCGTGATGTTGTCCGGTGTGCCCGCTGTGGCGGCAACCGTGCCCCCGTAGTAGTGGTCGAGGATCTGCGCAGCGGTCCACCCGTGCTCAGCGGCGTACCCGTAGGCCCCCCACTGGCTCAGTCCGATGCCGTGCCCGTAGCCGTGACCCGTCAGGTCGAGGCTCCCCACGGCGGCAGCTCCGACGCGCCCTCCCGGTGCCCACAGCCAAGCAAGCAGCAGCACCCACGCACCGAGCGCGCCGACCAGCCGTCTCGGAGATGTCATATGAGAGATGTCGGCGGATTCAGGGTCCGCCTTGAGCTTGCCGGTGCCCGAGTTCGCCACTCGGCCAGAGGTAGCATGCTCGCCTTGGTGGCACGAACGGACCCGACACCCTCGTCTCGCGTGCCTCTTCCGGAGGGCACGCTGCCGGTTGCCATAGGCCTCCTCATCGCGGGTCTGTGCAGCTTCGCGTTCTTCCGTGTCGGCACCGTTGCGCTGGGCACCGAGGAGGCCTTCAAACCGGTCGTCAGCATGTGGTTCGCAACCTTTGCCCTGGCGCCAGGGTTCTTCCTCCCGCTCGAACAGGAGGTGGGCCGCGCCCTCTCGGCACGACGCGCCCTCGGCCAAGGTGGCCGACCGGTCGTCGTCAAGGTGGCGATGCTCGGGTCGATCCTGGCGCTGATCGTCTCGATCGCACTTGTCGCCGCGGGTCCCTGGCTCGCCGCCGACTACTTCGAGGGCAGCTGGGTCATGGTGATCGCGCTCGTGCTGTCGATCATCGCCTACGCGCCGGCACACCTGGCGCGTGGCATCTGCAGCGGCAACGGGCGCTTCAACAGCTACGCCGTCGTGCTCGGTGCCGACGGGGTCATCCGGATACTGCTGGTCGTCGCCCTCGCCACGGTGAGCATCGCCGGTGTCGGGTGGTTCGGCCTGGCGGTGGCCATCGCCCCGCTGTTCGGCGTCTGCGCGGTGCTGATGCGTGGCCGGCTCCGCACCGAACCGGGCCCGCCGGCCACTTGGCGGGAGGTCACCCCGAACCTCGGATGGCTGCTGCTCGGCTCGGTGATGGCCGCCGGGCTCGTCAACGCCGGCCCGATCGCCACGAGCCTCCTGGCCAACGACAACGAGGAGGGCCTCGTCACCCGGTTCGGCTTCGGCGTCATCCTCGCCCGCATCCCCCTGTTCTTGTTCCAGGCCGTTCAGGCCGCGCTCTTGCCGCGCCTCTCCCGGTTGGCCGCGAGTGGTGAGATGCACGAGTTCCGCGAGGGGTTCCGGCGGCTGATGGTGGTGGTGGCCGGAGTGGGCGTGATCGGGGTCTCCGGCGCATGGCTGCTCGGTCCGTTCGCGGTGCGGATCATGTACGACGCCGAGTTGAGCAAGCGAACCCTCACCGTGCTCGCGCTCGGGAGCGCCTGCTACATGCTCGGTCTCGCCATCGCCCAGGCCGTCATCGCCCTCCAGGGCCACGCCCTCGTGGCCCTCGGTTGGACGGTCGGGATGGTCTCGTTCGCGCTTGCCACTTGGCTGATCAGCGGAAGCGTGTTCTTCCGAATCGAGCTCGGCCTGCTGGTCGGCTCGGCCGCGGCGATGGTGATGTTCGCCCTGGCGCTGCGCCACCGACTGGCACTCGGCGCCACACCCGACCCGGCCTCGGTGATGGAAGCGATCACCGATCGGCCACTCGAAGCCTGATCAGCGTCGAGCGATCTTCGAGCTCTCGAGCTCGAGATCGTTGGCGACCATCATCTTGATGAGGGTGGGGAAGTCGACCTCTGGCCGCCAGCCGAGCTTCTCGTACGCCTTCGAAGCGTCGCCGATCAGCAGATCGACCTCGGCCGGCCGGAAGAACTTCGGGTCCTGGCGGATGTAGGGCCGCCAGTCGTCGATCCCCACCTCGGCGAAGGCCCGCTCGACGAGATCTTCGATGCTGTGGGTCTTGCCGGTGGCGATCACGTAGTCGTCGGGTTCAGGTTGCTGCAGCATCATCCACATCGCCTTCACGTAGTCGCCGGCGTAACCCCAGTCGCGCTTGGAGTCGAGGTTTCCCATGACGATCTCGTGCTGCAGGCCGAGCTTGATGCGTGCCGCCGAGTTGGTGACCTTGCGGGTGACGAACTCGAGTCCGCGGCGCGGCCCTTCGTGGTTGAACAGGATGCCGGAGCAGGCGAACAGGCCGTAGCTCTCGCGGTAGTTCACGGTGATGTCGTGGCCGAACACCTTGGCGCAGCCATACGGCGAACGCGGGTGGAACGCCGTCGTCTCGGTCTGCGGTGTCTCGCGCACCTTGCCGAACATCTCCGACGAGCTCGCCTGGTAGAAGCGCATCGGGTTGTTCTGGCTGCCGCCGACGATGCGCACCGCATCGAGCATCCGCAGCACGCCGGTTCCGGTGATGTTGGCGGTCAGCTCTGCCTGGTTGAAGCTCATCGCCACGAACGAGATCGCGGCCAGGTTGTAGACCTCGTCGGGCTGCGCCAGATCGAGCGCCTTCACCAGCGAGGGCAGGTCGGCGAGATCGCCCGGAACTGGCTCGACGTACGGGAACTCGTCGCGCATCTGGGTCATCCTGGGGTTGTTCTGACCCTTGACCAAGCCGAACACCTCGTAGCCGCGCGAGTGCAAGAACTCGGCGAGGTGCTGTCCGTCTTGACCGGTGATCCCGGTGATGAATGCTCGAGGCATCTGACGTCCTTGTCGTGAGGCCTTGTGGTGGGGCCTTTGTCGTGAAGCGAACCGTGCAAGTGTACGAGATGAGGCTCCGCTAGCGTGCGCAGGCAGTGATGGCCGCCCCCTCCGTTGCGTTCGACGTCGGTCCCTTGCAGGGCCGTCGAACCGGGATCGGCGGAGCCGTCGAGGCGCTCCGGCACGGTCTGCAGTCGTCGCCCGATGTCGAGCTGATGCCTTACATCACCAGCTTCCGGGGGCGGCCGGCGGCCGGCGTGCGGCGGCTGCCCGTCCCCGCCGCCGTTGCCCATCGGCTCTGGTCGGTCGCCGACTGGCCTCGGGCGGATCGCTGGATCCGTGGCGCGTCGGTCATCCACGGAACGAACTACGTCGTCCCACCCAGCCGGCTGCCCCGCCTGGTATCGGTCTACGACTGCTGGTTCCTGCGCAATCGCGACGATGCCAACGCCGACGTGGTGCGGTCGGGTGGAGTGCTCGCCCGGGCCCTGCGATCGGGTGCCGTCGCGCACGCCTCGTCGGCGGCGACGGCCGATGCCATTCGCGAGCTGTTCCCGCAGGCAGAGGTGCGCACCATCGCCCTCGGAGCGATCGAGCTCCCGTCACCACCGGCATCGTGCCCGATCCCCGAGCTCCAAGACGTCCCGTTCATCGTGTCGATCTCGACACTCGAACGGCGCAAGAACATCCCTGCCCTGGTGGCCGCGTTCGGTGCGATCGCGCCCGCCCACGGCGATCTGCGACTCGTGATCGCCGGCGCACGAGGCGACGATGCTGCGGCGGTCGATGCGGCGATCGATGCGCTGTCCACCGAGGCCGAAGGTCGCGTGCTGATGACCGGATACGTCGACGACGGCGTCCGGGCATGGCTGCTGCACCATGCGGTCGGTCTGTGCTACCCCAGCCTCGACGAGGGCTTCGGGTTCCCGCTGCTCGACGCGATGCAGGCCGGCACGCCGATCGTCGCCACCCGCGCCGGGTCGATTCCGGAGGTCACCGGTGATGCCGCGGTGCTCGTCGACGTCGGTGATGCCGACGGGCTCGCCGCGGCGATCGAACTCGTCGTGTCCGATGCAGCCACCCGGGCCCGGCTGATCGATGCCGGCACGGCTCGCTTGCAGCGGTACACGTGGGAGCGAACCGTCAGCGAGATGACCGCCGTCTACGTGGAGCTGGCAGGATCGGCCGGATGATCTGCGTGATCTGCGGTGGCGTGGGCGCAGCGCGCTTCTTGCTCGCCCTGCGGCAGGTGGTCGACCCGTCGGAGGTGGTCGCCGTCGTGAACACCGGAGACGACACGGTCCTGCACGGACTCGCCATCTCGCCCGACATCGACACCGTCACCTACACGCTCGGCGGAGCGATCGATGCCGAGCGCGGGTGGGGGCTGAGCGGTGAGACGTGGACTGCGATGGCCGGCCTGGAACGCTACGCCAGGGTGCGGCCACCGGGTTCGGCCGCCGCGCCGACCTGGTTCAACCTCGGCGATCGCGATCTGGCGACGCACTTCTATCGCACTTCCCGTCTCGGCGAGGGAGCTGGGCTCGGCCAGGTCACGAACGAGATCGCCAGTGCCTGGAACGTTCCCGAACGGCTCATCCCGATGAGCGATTCGCGCGTGGCCACGATGGTCGAGCTGGAAGGTGGCTCGACCGTGTCGTTCCAGGAGTACTTCGTGAAGCTTCGCCACGACGTGCCGGTTCGGTCGATCACGTTCGCCGGAGCCGCCGACGCCGCACTTCATCCCGACGCGGCCCGGGCCATCGCCGATGCCGACACCGTGGTCATCGCGCCATCCAACCCGATCGTGTCGATCGGCCCGATCCGGGCACTGGCCGGCGTGGATGCACTGCTCGCGGCGCGCCGGTCGTCGGTGGTGGCTGTGTCACCGATCGTCGGAGGCGCGGCCCTCAAGGGACCAGCCGCCAGGATGCTCACCGAGCTCGGCCACGAGTCGTCGGTGGTGGGCGTAGCACTGCTCTACCGCGACATCGCCGCCTCGCTCGTGATCGATCCCGTCGACTCGACGTTGGCAGATTCGGTGCGGGCTACAGGCATGCGACCGATCGTCGTGCCATCGGTGATGGTCTCGCCCGAGGTGGGCGCGGCGTTGGCGCGCGCCGTTCTCGCAGCGTCGGCCTGACAACGACGAACGCCCCGGCGACCGAAGTCACCGGAGCGCTGATCGTGTGCTGTGTGTGTGGGACAAACAGCGGGATCTGTTCAGAAGCTCAGCTGGGGCGGCGACGCACCACCAGGAGGGCCGTGCCGGTGAGCCCGGCAAGCGCCGCCAGCAGGAGCGGAACGGTCATCGCTCCACCCGTGACCGGCAGTGCGCTGCTGGCCACCGTGGTCGTGACGTGGCCGGAGCGGTCGTGGTGGTGGCCGGAGCGGTCGTGGTGGTGGCCGGTGCCGTCGTCGTGGTCACCTGGGGGGTCACGCATCGCTGGAGGGTGAGGCTGAACGACTTCACGGTGAAGATGTTGGCGCTCTCGCCGAATCCGGACAGAGAAGCGTGACGCAACGAGATCGAGCCGCCGGCAACGGCGCCTCCGGCGCCACCGAAGCTGCCGCTGACGACGCCACTGTTCCAGTCGTCGGGGGCGCCCTGCGACATGTTGTCGGGCAGATCGGTGCTCAACCCGCCGACGACGGTGCCACCGACGGCGAGACCGACTCGCTCGTTCTGCTCGTTCTGTTCGGCCCGGCTCGGCGACGACTCGTAGGCGACGTAGTCGTAGGTGGTCCACGAGGAGGAGGTCACGGTGAGGGTCTCGCCGGACGCGGGGCCCGGTACGACCAGACCGGTGTCGTGTGCCGACGAACCATTGGCCAGCCACAGGAAGATCCCGCTCTGACCGTAGGCCTCGTTCGAACATTCGGCGGCGGTGCCCTCGGCGCCGGCGGCGGCGCCCATCGAGGCGACGGCGAACCCGGTTGTTGCCGCAACGGCGGCGATTGCTGCGATTGCCCTTTTCATCATTGCTCCTCAATGGTGAACGGGCCGGTTTCGCGACTGGCTCCCCGATCCGGCGTATCGCGACCAAATCTGCCGAACGGATCAATGCCTCCCTGATCTGTGTGGTGCACCATACGGCTTGGCCCCCGAGAAGGCACGAGATTCGGCGAACATGGGCCGTTCGGCCCACTCGACGTGGTGAGGCCTCACTCGTGGTGGGTGGCGAGGTTGCGCAGGCCGTGCTCCAGCACGGTCCAGGGCGCCCAGGCGAGTTGGATCCTCGCCCGGGTCGGCGAGAGTGCGAGCCGGGCGATGTCGCCGGCAACAGCCGCCTCGTGCCGGGGCATTGCCTGGTCGGGACCGGCCAGCAGATTCCACAGATCGCGGACCGTGGTCGACACGCCCGTGCCGACGTTGATGACGAGACCTCCGCCGCGCAAGGCGGCCCTGATGAACGCGTCGACGGCATCGTCGATGTAAAGGAAGTCGCGCGACTGGCGGCCGTCGCCGGTGATCACCGGCACCTCGCGACGGCGCACCGCGTGAGCGAACGCGCCCACCACCCCCCCATCTGGGCGTTGCCGCGGTCCGTACACCGAGCTCATCGCCAGCACCGTGAACTCCACGTCGTGGTCGCGGCGGTAGGCGGCGAACAACTCGAGCACGGCGTGGGCGATCACACCCACAGGCCCGGGCAGGGCCCCGACCCGGCCCT
>VFMC01000095.1:7441-11077 GCA_006515795.1 Acidimicrobiaceae bacterium
TGGCCGGGCCGGCGAGGCGACTTGCCTCCAAGACGTTGAGCGTCCCGTGGACGGCCCGGGCGAGCTCGGCGGTCGTGGTCCGCCCGGGTGGGAGCCAAGCCAAGTGGTAGATCACTTCCGGGTTCCTCATCGCCACGAGTGACCCGAACTCGTCGGCACACACATCGATGTTGTGGATCTTGAGCTCCCCGCCGGCAGCCCTGGCGGCAGCCAGGTTGGCCAAGGATCCGCTGGACAAGTCGTCGACCACGTCGACGCTGTGCTGCTCGGCAAGCAGACGATCGACGAGGTGCGAGCCGATGAAGCCGGCGCCGCCGACCACCATCGTTCTCATCGACGTGCCGGCGTTCTCATCGACGTGCCGACGTTCTCATCGACTTGCCGGAGGTGTCACGGCCTTGCCGGATCCGGTCGACGCTGGTGGGCGATGTGCTCCCCGTCGGCCACGGCGCCGTCGGCCCCGATCACGCTGTCGTGGACGGTGGCACCGGCACCGATCCGGCCCATGACGACCGAGCGGCTGAGGCACGAACCGGCGCCGATGGTGGCACCGGCCAGCAACACCGAATCGACGACCCGGGCGTCGTTGGCGACGCACGTACCGGCGGCGACGACCGAACGCTCGACCAACGCGGTGGGGTGGACCGAGGCGGCGGGGTGGACCCCCACGCACGACTGTCCGGAGCGGCGACCGGATACGAGATCGAGGTTCGCCGCCAGGTAGAGATCGGGCATGCCGGTATCGATCCAGTAGTCGTCGGTGGCGTATGCGTACGCGAGTCCCTCGGCCACGATGGCGGGGAAGGTGGACCTCTCGATCGACACCTTCCGGCCGGTCGGGATGCGCCCGAGGACGGAGGCCTCCAACACGTAGGTACCGGCGTTGATCAGGTTGCTCGGCTCGGTGCCGGCGGCCGGCTTCTCGACGAACCGGCGAACGCGACCGTCGTCGTCGATCGCCACCACCCCGAAGGCCGAAGGATCGTCGACGGCGATCAGGTGCAGCGTGGCTTCGGCGCCGTGCGAGCGGTGGAAGTCGACCAGCGCGGAGATGTCGAGATCGGTGAGCACGTCGCCGTTGGCGACGACGAATGTGTCGTCGATGCCTACCGCCTCGGCAGCGAAGCGAATGGCTCCGGCAGTGTCGAGCGGCTCGGGCTCGACCGCGTAGCGCAACTGCGCACCGGCACACGTGCCGTCGGGGAACGCTTCGATGAAGGGCTCAGGCTTGAAGCCGAGGGCCAGCGTGACATCGGTGACGCCACCGCCAACGAGGTTGGTGATGAGCCGTTCGATGATCGAGACGTGGCCGACGGGCAACATCGGCTTCGGCACGCTGTAGGTGAGCGGCCGCAACCGGGTGCCGATCCCGCCGACGAGGACCACCGCCCGCATCATCCCCCCGTGGTGGCGGTGCTGGTGCCGGGAGTGGTGCTGTCGGGGGTGCCGGCGGGAGTGCTGCTGCCGGGGGTGCTACTGCCGGGGGTGCTGTCGGGAGTGCTGCTGCCGGGGGTGCTGGCGGGAGTGCTGCTGCCGGGAACGGGCACGTTGCCGCCATCGGCGGCACCCAGCTCGGGCAGCTCCGAAGCCCACGGCGGCATGCCCACATCGGTGCCGGTCGGCACGACGGCGATGGTGAAGACCATGCCGTCGTTGGTGATCCGCACGCCGGCGAGATCGGTGATGTAGGTGGTGCCCTCGCCGGTGTCGTTGAAGCTGTTCCAGGCGATGACCTTCACCTCGACGTCCTCGCCGTTGCACTTGTAGTCATCGACGGTGTAGGAGTCGCCGCCCTGATCGGCCGGTAGCGAGAGCTCGTCGGAGTTGAGGGTGACGTCGTACACGTCGAGGAGCACACCCAGCTTGGCCCGCTTGCCCACCGCTTTGGTGGTGTAAGGGTGGTAGTGGATGACCCCGTCGTCGTGGCTGTGGATGCCCGTACTGCCGAACAGGCCGTTGACGTACGACTGCTGGCCGCTCGAATCGGTGACGGTCTCTTCCTTGTTGCCGCTCAGCTTCGGCAGCCAGCCGTCGCACACGTACATGCCGTATGCGGCATGCCAGTGATCGCCGATCTGTGGCGGGAACGAGCCGGGGTCGGGCCGGCTCTGCCGGGCGTAGCCGATGGTGAGCAGGCCAACCACGACGATGCCGACGACGACAGCCGGGAACAGCGTGCCGCCCTGGAAGCGCACCTTCTTGCCCTTGTCCTTCTGGGCGAGCTTGGCGACTTTCTTGGCGGATGAGGACGATGAGGACGTAGCCACGAGTCGGAAAGGCTACCGGTTGACGTTCTCGAAACCCGGTCAGGAACGGACCAGCGAGCCGATGAGCTGTTCGTACGCGATCGCCACGGCATGGGGTGAGGCGATGCCCTCTACCCACCGGCGGCCGGCGCGCCCCTTCTCGGCGAGGGCTTCGAGGTCGCCGACCATCTCGCCGAGCGCGGCAACGAACGCCGCGGCGTCGTCGGGGGGCACGCACGTACCGGCGCCACAGGCGGCGAGCATCCGCGGCACCTCGGTGCCGGCGTCGATGGCCGCAAGCACCGGTCGACCGGCGGCGAGGATCGAGTAGACCTTCGACGGCACGCTCACGTTGCCGAGCCCGGCCCGGAGGGGCACGACGTGCAGATCTGCCGAGGCGAGCACCTCGGGGAGGCGCTCCCTCGGCTGATATCCGACGAACCGCAGGTTGGTGAGGCCGACCGCCAGCCCCTCGAGCATCGGCCGCGCCGCTCCATCGCCGTTGATCACGAAGGTGACGTCCGGCATGGCCCGCGCCGCGGCGATGACGAGCTCGAGCGACTGCGAGAACCCGACGTTGCCGGCGTACATCACCACCGGCTCGGCGGCGATGCCGAGCTCGGCGCGGTAGGGCGTGAGCCGATGGCCGGGCTCGATGAACGCGGTGTCGACGAAGTTGGGTATGACGTGGACGCGATCGCGCCGCGAGCTGCGCATCTTCGCGGCGACGTTGGCGCGGAGGTCTTCGCTGAGCACCGTGATGGCCGCGGCCCGGTGGTAGGTGATCCGCTCGAGCACCCGTGCCGCGGCGATCACCCAGCGCTGCGAGATCGCTCCGGTCTCGACGGCCGCATCCGGGAAGATGTCCTGGATGTTGAACACCAGCGGCCCGCGCCGCACGAGATGGGTGACCCATCCGGTGAGCCCCATCGTGAGCGGGGGCGACATCGCGATAACAGCGTCGACCCGACCACCGCGCCACGATGCGACGCCGCTCAACACGGAGAACCCGGCAAAGCCGAGCGCCCGGCGCAACAGGTTGCGCTTGTCGTCGCCGGGGAACGGGTCGACCCGCGTGATCGAGCCCCACGCCGTTCGTTCTCGCCTGACTCGGCGACCAGTCCAGCCATCCTCGATGCGGTGCCGGCGGTACCACGGCAGTGACGTGACGACGTGCACCTGGTGGCCCCTGCCGGTGAGCTCGGCAACGATGCGGGTGATGATGTCGCCCGTGGGCGCCGTGTCCGGAGCGAAGTGCGGGCAGAGCACGACGAGGCGTAGTGGCCGCGTGGTGATCACGACAACGCCTGCTCGTACGCACTGCGCAACGCTGCTCCCGAGCGTTGCAACGTGTACCCGGCGACTCGCCCGAGGCCGGCGGCCACCAGAG
>VFMC01000504.1 GCA_006515795.1 Acidimicrobiaceae bacterium
TCGGTCGGGAAGGTGCTGTCCTGGTAGGTCGCGACCACGCTGGAACCGTCCTGGGTCCCCAGGACGCCGTCGTTGGAGGCCGCGGTGGTGACCCTCGTGGCCATCCCCACCGGGTTCTCGAAGATCGGACTCGAGCTGCTCACCTCGGCCAGCGACACGCTCTCGACGTCGCGAGTATTGGGGTCGCGGATCGTGACGTTGACGACCTGGGTGCTGATCGGGCTCGTATTCGCGTCCGGGTCGGTGACCCGCACGAACAGCCGCTGGCCTGACCCGCTGCCGATGTAGTAGCTCGACACCGTGCCCACCGCCCGCGGCCCGCGGATGAACGAGATCCGCGACGGAACCTCCGGGATGAGCATCGTGGCGGCGCCCCGCTGCGTGTCGGCCGCGTCGTTGGGGTCGACGTAGGTCACCCGGACGATCGCCCGGTCGGCGGTCTCCAGGAAGCCGTCGTTCGCGATCGGCACAGAGACGGTCGACGTCAGCTCCGCGGTCGTTCCGAGCGAGGAGCCGCACTGCGTCGGGTTGTTCCGGAAGATCCCCGAGTTGCAGTTGGTCTCGATCAGCGTCACGCGTTCCGTGTCGCCGGTGACGTCGGAGGTGACCGTCACATCGAGCGGCTCGGCAATGTTCGGATTCGCGTTCTGATCGGGGTCGCTGACCGTGACGTAGACGCGGTCGCCGATCGTGTAGGTCGTCATCGCCGTGCCGTCGATGGCGGTGAAGCTCACGGTGGCGTTACCGGGGGTGATCCGCGCGACGTAGCGGCCCGCGGTGCTACTGAAGACCTGGTTGCGGCGCCGGCTGAAGAACCGCACCGTCAGCGGGTCGCCGTCGAAGGCCTCGAGCGCCCGGTTGTTCGAGTTGCCGTTGCCGAGCAGGAGCTGCACGCCGGTCGGGTTCCGGAAGGTGCCGGTGTTCGTGCTCGTCTCCTGCAGACTGAAAGTGACCACGTCGCGCGGGCTCGAGACCGTGACGGTGATCGACTCCTGAACGCTGGCGTTGGTGTTCTCTTCCAGGGCCAGCACCGTGATGAACAGCGTCGGCACCAGCGGGTCCTTGGTGAAGGGAACGTCGGTCAGCTCGGTGCCGGCGCCGTCGGTGATGAGCAACTGCGGCGGCGTCGTGCCGGGAGAGACGAACATCGACGCCAGGTCGAAGCTGAAGTCGTTGCGATCGCTCGGGTCGGTGTAGTTGGCCGTGACGGTCGCCCCGCCCGCCGACTGCAGCTTGTTGTCGGTCACCGCCAAGCCCACCACCGAGGGGAAGCCGAGCACGTTCCGGAACTGGCCGCTGTTCTCGCCCGTCTCGCGCAGCTGCAACGTCTCGGAATCGCCGGTCTGGCTGTCGAGCAGCGTGGCGTTGACGAAGTCGAAAGCCAGCGGACTGGCGTTGCGGTTGGGATCGTCGACGGTGATGAAGATACGGTCGG
>VFMC01000096.1 GCA_006515795.1 Acidimicrobiaceae bacterium
TGCCGCGGCGCACGACCGCAACTTCCGCCTCGACATGCTGCCCGACGACCTTGCCGGCAAGGTGCGCGAACTGAGCGCCTACGACTTCGAATCGGCCGACGCGGCGCAGCGGTTCGAGCAGCTGATGGACAGGCTCCGCGAGCAGTTGATGCAGCAGATGGTCGATCAGATGAGCGGCGCGATGCAGAACATGTCGCCACAGGACATGCAGCGCATGAAGGACATGCTCGCCGGCCTCAACGAGATGCTCGAGCGTCGCGAGCGTGGCGAAGATCCGCAGTTCGAACAGTTCATGGAGCAGTTCGGCGACTTCTTCCCCGAGGATCCGCAGACCCTCGACGAGCTCCTGGCGCAGATGGCCCAGCGCATGGCCGCGATGCAGGCGATGATGAACTCGATGACGTCCGAACAACGGGCACAGCTGCAACAGCTCAGCGATCAGCTGTTGGAAGACATGGACCTGCGCTGGCAGATGGACCAGTTGGGGCAGAACCTGCGCTCGATGTTCCCGGAGATGAACTGGAGCCAGAGCTACGAGTTCGAGGGCCAGGACCCGATCGGCATGGGACAGGCGATGCGCACGATGCAGGATCTCGGCGACATCGATCAGCTCGAGAACCTGCTGCGCAACGCCACCAGCCCCGGGGCGCTCGCCGAAGCCGACATGGACCGTGTTCGTGACCTGATCGGCGACGACGCGGCGCGCTCGCTCGAGCGTCTCGCCGAGCTCACCAAGATGCTGAAGGAGGCCGGTCTCATCGAGCAGAAGGAGGGTCGTCTCGAGCTCACACCGAAGGGCCTGCGCAAAATCGGTTCGAACGCGTTGCGCGACCTGTTCGACAAGCTGTCGAAGGACAAGATCGGCCAGCACCAGATGGACCGGTTGGGGCACGGTCACGAACGCACCTACGAGACCAAGCACTACGAGTACGGAGATCCGTTCAACCTCGATCTCCAACGCACGATCCGAAATGCGATCCGCCGCAACGGTGGTGGTACCCCCGTGCAACTGTCGCCTGACGACTTCGAGATCGAACGCACCGAGCACACGACCCGCACGTCGACGGTGCTGATGCTCGACCTGTCGTTGAGCATGCCGATGCGCGACAACTTCCTGCCGGCGAAGAAGGTGACGATGGCGTTGCATTCGCTCATCACGTCGCAGTTCCCACGTGACTACATGGGCATCGTGGGCTTCAGCGAAACGGCGCGGATCCTCACCGCAGCGCAGCTGCCCGAGGTGAGCTGGGACTTCGTCTACGGCACCAACATGCAGCACGGGTTCCTGCTCGCCCGCCAGCTCCTGGCCAAGCAGACCGGCACGAAGCAGATCATCATGATCACCGATGGCGAGCCGACCGCGCACATCACCGCTCGCGGCGACGTCTTCTTCAACTACCCGCCAGTGCAAGAGACGGTGGAAGCCACCTTGCGCGAGGTGATGCGCTGCACCCGCGACAACATCCGCATCAACACCTTCATGCTCGACGCCAACAGCTCGCTCACGACGTTCATCGAGAAGCTCACCGCGATCAACCGCGGCCGGGCCTTCTTCACCACTCCCGAGACGTTGGGCGACTACGTGCTCGTCGATTTCATCGAGCACCGCAAGCAGCTTGCCCGCGGCCGCGGCGACCGCCGCGCCGGATGAATCCACCGCGCGTCGGGCGGCTCATCGAATAGCGTCAACCCATGCCCGAGATCGCCCGCCTCAGCCTCGTTGCCCTCGATTGCCCCGACCCCGGGGCGCTGGCGCGCTTCTACGGCGCGATCACCGGATGGCAGGTGCTCGGCGTCGACGACGGCGTCGACGACGAGGATGGGCGCTGGGTGCAGCTCCGCTCACCGGCCGGGGCGACGCTCGCCTTCCAGCAGGCACTTGCCCATCGACCTCCGGTGTGGCCGAGCGACGAGCACCCGCAACAACTGCACCTCGACTTCGACGTGCCCGATCTCGACGCCGGCGAGCAGGCCGTGCTCGCCCTCGGCGCCCGCAAGGCCGACGTGCAGCCGGGCACCTCGTTCCGCGTCTACCTCGACCCGGCCGGCCATCCGTTCTGCCTCGTGCTCGACCGCACGATCGTCCTCGACGGCTGACCCGGCGCCACTCCCGTTCACGAGCGCACGAATTGGGTGCGTGATCGCCCTCCGAGCACCTCACGTCGACCACTCAGGGCGCGCCGTCGGCGAGCATCGCGCTCACCGATCCTGATCCTCCACCACGCGCGGTGGTCGCCGTGACCGAACCTTTCTGCGTTCCCCCCTTGCGCGGACGTGATGTGATAAGGAACAATGACACCGTTGTAATTACAACGAGCAATTGCAACGAGCAATTGCAACGGAGGCAGCAGGATGCAGATGGAAGAACCAACCGACGAGAAGAACTGGCAAGACGAGGCGAACTGCCTGGGGGTCGACCCCGATCTGTTCTTCCCCGAACGGGGCGCGTCTACCCGCGAGGCCAAAGAGGTCTGCCGCGGGTGCGTCGTGCGACTCGACTGCCTCGAGTACGCGCTCTCCAACGGTGAGAAGTTCGGGATCTGGGGCGGGCTGTCAGAACGTGAACGGCGGCGCCTGCGGCGCCAGCGGGCACTCGCTGCCCGCAAGGTCACGGCCTGATCTCGCGCAGTTCCTTTCGCGGACCTCAGTGCTAGCCTGAGCCCATGCTCGCCTTTCTCGATCCGCCCGAGATCATCCTGATCATCGTCGTCGTCCTCGTTCTGTTCGGTGGCTCGCAGTTGCCGAAGCTCGCCAAGAACCTCGGCAAGGCGCAGCAGGAGTTCAAGACGGGACTGTCAGAGGGACAGAAGGAAGCCGACAAGGCCACCGACAAGGCCACCGACGACAGCAAGGGCACGTCGAGCTGACCCCCAGTCTGCCGGCGCTGGCCTGCAGACACTCGGTAAGCGTCAGCGGCTGACGGCTGCCGTGCGGCGGCGCTTCAGGATGCGGCGCCGCTCGCGCTCGCTGCACCCACCCCACACGCCGTGCTCGATGCGCTGCTCCAGTGCGTACTCCAGACACTGGTTCAGTACCGGGCAGTCGGCACAGATCTTGCGGGCCCGGTCGACACCGACGCCGTCGCTCGGAAAGAACACGGCGGGCGGATAGTTGCGGCAGTTTCCTGCGCTCATCCAGGCCGTTGCCGAATCCTGATCGCTGGGGCGGACGGTGGTCTCGTTGAACTGCATGGCGTCTCCTTGTGAGCCGCGACTTGTCGCGGCGATGTGTGCGCCCGCACGAGGCCCCAGAGGGCACCGGCAACCGCACACCGTTCGATCTGCATCAGATCCCAAACATCACCTGATGAGACGTCGCCGAACGAGGATTGGTTCCCGGATCTCCCCGAATCTAGCACCGTCGACCCTCCAGAGACACCGTCAGGTCATGGCCGGTACACTTCCGGCCGCCAGATCTGGCCAGATCGAAATCGAGGAAAAGCCCATGACCGACATCGCCACCGAGCCGCCGCGGGCGCATGCGCGCATCGTCTACCTGGGTCCGGTGTCACCACACTGGGAGGTCTACGGCGACTACGGCGACCGCACCGTGCTCGACGAGTTCCGCGCCCGGGTGCTCGCCCGCCTCGTGCTGCTGCCCCGCGACGATCCGCAGTTCCGCCGCAATCGCGAGCGCATCGTGCGCGACGCCGAGCGTGAGCGCATCGGCATCGAGTGGGATCTCGGGATCCCCGATTCGACCCACTGATCGCGCCCGGCGGAAGCTCGTCCGATGACCGGACGCCTGTTCAACCGTGAAACGAGTTGGCTGCAGTTCAACGAACGCGTCCTCAGCCTGGCGTCGGAGCCGGGCGTCCCGCTGCTCGAGCGAGTGAAGTTCTGCGCGATCTGTTCGATAAACCTCGACGAGTTCTTCCAGGTTCGTGTTGCTGCCCTGAAAGATCAGGTGGCCGCCGACATCACCACGCAGTCGCTCGATGGCCTCAACCCGCAGCAGCAGTTGGCGGTGATCGCCGAATCGGTCGGCGCTCTCGTGTTGCGTCAAGAGGGGCTCCTGCTCGGAGTTCTCTTGCCCGAGCTGAAGCGCCAGGGCCTGGTGGTGCTCGATTGGGCAGAGCTCGAACTGGCCGAGCGCAACGAGCTGTCCGGCGTGTTCGAGCGGCGCATCTTCCCAGTGCTGACCCCACTCGCGGTCGACCCCGCGCACCCGTTCCCGTACATCTCCAACCTCGCCCTCAGCCTGGCGGCGATGGTGAGCGACCCCGACACCGGTGAACGGCGCTTCGCCCGGGTGAAGGTGCCCACGGTGTTCCCGCGGCTGATCGCGCTGTCCGACGGCCGGCGGTTCGTGCCGGTCGAGCAGGTGATCGCTGCCCACATGCACATGCTCTACACGGGCATGGTGGTGGAGGAGTGCTCCACCTTCCGGGTCACGCGCAACGCCGACCTGACGCTCGAGGAGGAAGAGGCCGACGATCTGCTCGCCGCGGTCGAGCTCGAACTGCGCCGGCGCCGGTTCGGCAACGCGGTTCGACTAGAGGTCCAGTCGGGGATGAGCGCCGAGATGGTCGACCTGTTGGTGCGCGAGCTCGACGTAGAGCGCGCCGATGTGTCGTTCCATGCCACGATGCTCGACCTCTCGTGCTTGATGCAACTGGTCGGCATCGATCGCCCCGATCTGAAGGACGTTCCGTGGCCGCCGGTCACCGCGGGGCGCATCGCCGCCGCCGAGGAGGCCGAGCGCAGCATCTTCTCGGTCATCCGCGAACGGCCGCTGCTGGTGCACCATCCCTACGAGAGCTTCGCCAGCAGCATCGAGAGCTTCATCGCCCAGGCCGCCGACGACCCCAAGGTGCAGTCGATCAAGATGACGCTGTACCGGGCAGGTGGCGACAGCCCGATCGTGCGCAGCCTCATCCGCGCCGCCGAGCGGGGAGTGCAGGTGGCCGTCCTCGTCGAGCTCAAGGCGCGATTCGACGAGGCCGCCAACGTGGGGTGGGCCAAGACCTTGGAACGGTCGGGGGTGCACGTGGCGTACGGGCTCGTCGGCCTCAAGACCCACGCGAAGTGCGTGCTCGTGGTGCGCAACGACGACGACGGTCTCCGGCGCTACTGCCACATCGGCACGGGCAACTACAACTCGCGCACGGCGCGCCTGTACGAGGACGTCGGCTTCATCACCAGCGATCCCGATGTGGGCGCCGACGTGACGCAGCTCTTCAACCACCTCACGGGCTACAGCCGGATCCACGACTACCGCAACCTGCTGGTGGCCCCGCGGACCATGCGCGATCAGTTGCTCGACCTGATCGAGCACGAGGCCGCGCTCGGCGAGCAGGGAGCGATCAAGGTGAAGCTCAACTCGCTTGCCGACCCGGCCCTCATCGAAGCCCTCTACGAGGCCAGCACTGCTGGGGTGTCGATCGATCTGATCATCCGTGGCCTGTGCTGTCTGGTGCCGGGAGTGCCGGGCATGAGCGAGAACATCCGGGTCAGGTCGCAACTCGGTCGCTACCTCGAGCATTCGCGGTTGATGTGGTGCGCCCACGGCGACCAGGCCGACGACCGCGAGCCCCGCCCGCTGTACCTCATCGGATCCGCCGATTGGATGCCACGAAACCTCGATCGGCGCATCGAGGTGCTGGTGCCGGTCACCCACCCGAAGCACCAGGCGTGGCTCGATCAGGTCTTCGATTTCACGTTGGCCAAGGATTCGGTGCGCTGGGAGCTCGATGCCGAAGGGTGCTGGCATCGTCGTGGACCTGAGCGCTTCTCCGACGGCGACGCCCAAGAACGCTTCTATCGCTGGGTTGCCGAGCGACAGCGTCGCTGACCCCGCTGCGCCGCCCCAGTTCCAGCAGCTGCGATCATTCGTTCGCTGTCGCTTCCGGCTCCGTTCACCTCTCGTTCATCTGAACATCAGGTGAACGACACCTGCCTTCTTTACGTTGTCCCCCGGTTGTTCCCCCATGGACACACCACGACGCACCAGGACACACCACGACACGGTGCGTGAGCACACAAGGAGACACTGCGTGAACACATCAAAGCGACGTCTGGCCCTCGCCGGCGTCATCACCCTCTCGCTCATCGCCGCCGCTTGCGGTGGTGACGCCGATGCGCCCGCC
>VFMC01000505.1 GCA_006515795.1 Acidimicrobiaceae bacterium
CGCGAGTGCGTGCAAGCGGGCGGCACGTGCGACGCGGCGTCGGACTGCCCGGCGGGCCAGGTCTGCGGCGTCCCCGCTTCCGGCACCCGGCTCGAGTGCGGCACGACGACGATGAGGATGGAAGGCGCCTGAGAAAGGATCGGTCGTGAAACTTTTGCGAGCCGACGGCAACTCCGTGCGGGGAGCGCGAGATGCCTCTACACGGAACGATGACGGTTTCCATGCGTCGCGAGCGTCCTCGACGGTCGGTTCGTTCCTTGCTTCACGCCCGGCGATGCGGCGATGGACGTTCCTCTTCGTGGTGCTCACTGCCTGCACGGTGGAGGGCCCGGCGGACAGCGTGACCGATCCCGGCTCCGGGCCGGCGTTCCTCGGAGGTGACGGCGCCGCGCCGACCTGCTCGCGACCCGATGACGGCTGCGCGTGCGAGACCGGGGCCGAGCCGGCCACGTGCTACTCGGATCCGATGCCGGGCGAGGGTGGATCCACGCTCTGCGGCGTCGGCGTCCGCCACTGCCGCAACGGCGTCTGGGGCACGTGCGAGATCACCGGGACGTACGAGCTCGAGCCGTCTCTGGCCGCGCTCGTCACCGTCCCGCGTAGCTGCGGCATCTGCGATCCGGACTGCGCGTACGCGTGCGACTACCCGAGCGCCGCGGATCTGCCGGGACGCGGGGTAGGCGTGGTGTTCGACCCGGCCGAGTCCGGCCTCGTGCTGCCGGCGGGCCCCGGCGGCGGACCGGGAGTGCTGACCGACACCGACGGCGACGGCGTCCCCGACGCGGGCGACGAGTGCCCCGGCGCCGGTTTCCGTGCACCCTGCACGCCCGGCACGGCGGACGACGGCCTCGTCCACACGCTCGCGTTCGGCGGCCCGTCCGCCAGCGATCCGCTCAACCTGACGGTGACGGTCCGCACGGCCGACGTGTACTTCCTGATGGACACGACCGGCTCGATGGGCGGCGAGATCACCAACCTGCGCGCCGGCATCACGACCGGCACGTACGTCCCGGGCTGTCCGGGCGGGATCATGGGCGCGATCCGCTGCATCATCCCGGACGCGTGGTTCGGCGTCGGGCACCACGACGACTTCCCCTACGCCCCCTTCGGGAGCGCCGCCTCGGGCGACGTCGTCTACCGCAACCTGCAGGACATCACGATGAGCACGGCGATGGCGGCCGCGGCGGTCGGCCGGATCCCGCTCCACTACGGGTACGACTGGCCCGAGAGCCAGAGCCAGGCGCTCTGGGCCGTCGCGTCGGGCGGGGGCCTCGGCGGCTACCTTTCCGCACGCACCGGCTGCCCCGCTGGAACGTGGGGCTATCCGTGCTTCCGCAACGGCACGATCCCCATCGTGATCCTCTTCACGGACGCGCCCTACCACAACGGTCCGTTCGGCTATGGCTACTCGGGCGTGCCGGCCG
>VFMC01000097.1:0-2487 GCA_006515795.1 Acidimicrobiaceae bacterium
GTTCCGGTGCACCCGTGTGCGCCCGAAACCCTCGGGCGTGCACTGGGGACTCGGGTGGCGGGCGGGGACTCGGGTGGCGGGCGGGGACTCGGGTGGGGTGTTGTCTTCCGATCGGGGGTTGCCGCTGTGGATCAGTGAGTCGCTTGTGCTCAGGTCACAGGCCCGGCCGGGTGGGGTTAGCCTTCGGGCCGGTGGATAGCGACGGACGTTCGGGGCACTCCTCGGACCGAGTTCTAGGTGGTGAGGCGTGGTCATGACGAGATCGGGACGAGTGCGCAGCGACGGCACGGTGACGCGTCGGTCGAGACGACGCTCGGTGACCCGGTGGCCGGTGGCGGCGGTCGCGGCCTCGGCGGCCTTGGCGGCCGTGGCGGTCGTCGGGGCGTGTGCCGGCGACGGCGAGGCGATCCCGGATCTGTCGCTGTCGCCGGTGACGTCGGCGGCGACAGCCGGCTCGAGTGTGCCCGGGTCGGCCACGACGTCGAGCGATGAACCGGCCGCCACGGTCGCTTCGCCGGCGACGACGGCGACGGCAACGTCGGCGGCAGGTTCCAGCGTGCCGACGACGGACGGTGCGTCGGCGATCACGGGGCCGATGTTCTCCGAGGCCTTGGGGGTGAAGGTGGGTGAAGGTCGACTCGGCGCCAGGGGTGAACACCCGTGGCGACACGCGCCAGCTGTTGCCGGAAGGGCTGTTCGTGCACATCGCCTGGGAGTCCGACCCGAACGACCTCAGCGTGTTCACCGCCCAACCCGAAGACATCGAGATCCTCGAGGCCTACGCCAACGCCTCCCTCGCCTACTACACAGCGTTCCTCGGTCCGGTGACCATCGACTCGCCCGACTTCGCAAAGTACTTCGTCGACTCCGGTGCAAAGTACGCCGACAACTTCGCCGAGGCCCGCGCTGCCGGATACGTCGGCTCGCTCGGCAGCGGCGTCCTAAAGCGCCCGTACGTGCTCGGCGATCAACGCACCGAAACGTCAGCGGTGGTGCTCGACTGCTACCTCGAGAACCAGGAGTACGTCCTGCGCGATGGAGGCACCCCTACCCTCGGACCGCTGGAGACGAGCGGGACGATTGCCACGATGACCAAGCAGAGCGGCCACTGGCAGGTCGACACCATCGCGACGGAGAACAAGGCATGTTTGTAGCCGCAGTCATTTCGACACTCCTCCTACTGCCCCCGATGCCTCCCCCCGGTGCTGGCGACAACGGGTCCTCCTCCGACGGGCCGCCGCCGGTGGTTTTGGCTGGTGCTCGGTCGGTGGCGGTGCGCAACGCGACGGGTGGGCTGCAGCGCTTCACCACGATCCCGCGCACGTCGGCGTTCGCCACCCACGCCGGCGGCCCCCGAGCCACCTGCACGTTCACCGCCGACCGCGACGGCTTCCTTCTCTCCAACGGCACCACCGTCGACCGCGGCACCGTCGTGACCGGCAACTACCTGTTCATCGAAGGCATCAACGTCCAACTCGACATCCCACCCGAGAACCTCCCCGCCGACGTCACCGGGATCGGCACCCTCGGCCCACTCGAAACCGCCGTGCGCACCTTCACCGTCTTCTGCGACGGCACCTACTACGACATCAACCAGTCCGGCATCATCCAGGTGCCCTACCTCGACCCGCTGCTCAACCCGCTCACCCAACTCGACGAGCTCCGCAACAACCTCCAACTCGACCGGCCGATCGTGTACACCAACCCGGTCGTCGACACCTACGGCGGCCTCGTCACCCGCTACCCCACCTGGCTCGCCATCGAAACCGACGCCTGGCGCACCCAGCGTTCGGCCCCGGTGAACTACCGCGGGGCCACACTCGTACTCATCGCCCAACCCCGCGAGCTCGACTTCACCGTCGACTTCACCCCCAACCCCGACAAACCCTCGCCCGCCTACCGCGGCACCATCAGCTGCATCCCCAACCCCGGCATCGGCCCCGACGGCGCACGCGGCATGCTCCCACCACTACCCGAACTACCCGACCAGACCGAACCAGGACCCAACGGGCCATGCATGTGGACCCCACCCGGACCCGGAACCGTCACCATCACCGCCCAGATCACCTACACCATCACGTTCTGGGTCAGCGGATACACCATGGCCGACGACGACTACCTGTGGACCTCCACACCAACCCCCTACCCCACCGGCGAGCTCAACGCGGTCAACACCAAACCCTGATCAGCAGAACCCGATCAGCCGACCAGCAACCCGATCGCCGCCAGCGAAGCAACAGCCGCGACCGCGCGCCGGGCCGCAACCGAGCGGCCGATCGCGTGACCGGCGAAGGCGGTGCACGCCAGGACGACGCCGATGGTGAACAGCAGCCCGAAGACGAAGCGAGCCCCGATCTGGTGAACCGGGTCGGAGCCGATGGTCATGCCGGCCAGCGCGCCCATGACCAGCGACGTGTACAGCAGCGAGTTGCTGATGCGTGGCGGGTCGACGCTGATCAACCCCGCGCCGACAAGTGCGGCGCCGAT
>VFMC01000097.1:2495-14132 GCA_006515795.1 Acidimicrobiaceae bacterium
TGCCGGCGAGGACTCCGACGACGAAGGCGCTGCCGGCCATCCACGGCTCCCGTCCGGCATGGGAGGCAATGCCGGCGAGGAGGCCGATGACCACGATCGCGAGGAGCACTCCGTAACCGTCGAACGGGTCCAACACGCCGCCCCACCAGCCATCGAGTTGTTGTGCGATGTGCGCGACCATCAGTGTGCTCCTACGCGGATCATGGGTTGTCCACGCCCGTCCGAGGCGCTCCGTGGTCCCCTTTGACAAGGGGTCTTCAGACCATACAACACCCATGACTGAAAGTGGTGTCATTTCACTGTAAGTGGTGAATCTCGCCAGGTTTCAGGCTCGGGATCGTGGCCGGCCGACGCGTTCCACCAGCTCAGATGCGATGCGAGGCAACGCGAGATGGCCCGACCGCGACCATCCAAATAGTCAAGGCGGCTAGGAGAGCTCGCCGCTCATGTCGCCGGGTCGAGCAGCACCAGCGGGATCTCACGCTCGGTCTTGGTCTGGTAGCCGGCGTAGTTCTTGTACTTCGCGGTGACCAACGGCCACAGCTCGGCTCGCTCTTCGGCAGTAGCGATGCGCGCCACCATCTTGTGCTTCGGCTCGCCCTTGGTCTCCACTTCCACTTCGGGGTGATCGCGCAGGTTCAAGAACCATGCCGGGTGGGAGTCCTCGCCGCCCTTCGAAGCGACGATCACATAGGTGTCACCGAGCTGATGCGGCGAGGTGAGCATGACCGTGCGCGGCTCGCCGCTCTTGCGGCCGACGGTGGTGAGCTTGAGCACCGGCATCTTGGCGGCCTCCCATCCCATGTGCCCGCCGCTGAACTTCAGCATCGTGCGGTGCACGCAGTTCATCGTCTTCAACATCAGGTCGCTGGGCATGGCCGCGACGGTAGCGCGACCACGGATGGATCGCATCGTGAGCCGACCTGTACGGTGAGCTCGCTCGCGCCAACCGATCTCCCGGGGGAACCATGCCACTCGATCCAGCTGTCCAAGGCCTGCTCACGTTGATGGCCGAGAGCGGCGTTCCCCCGTTGAACGAACAAACGCCGAGCGAGGCTCGCGTGAGCTTCGCCGCGGTGGCATTTCTCGGCGGCGCCGGGGCCGAGGTGGCGAGGGTCGAGGAGCGCTCGGTCGGTGGCGTCCCGGCTCTCGTGGTGACGCCCCACGGCACCGGTCCGTTCCCCGTGCTGGTATGGATCCATGGCGGCGGTTGGGTGATCGGCAGCCCCGGCGAGAGCGTTGCGACCGCGCGGGACCTCGCATCGGCCGCCGAGTGCATCGTCGTATCGCTCGACTACCGCCTGGCCCCCGAGCACGTGGCGCCGGCCGCGCTCGACGACTGCATCGCCGGCACCCGGTGGGTGCTCGACCATGCGGCCGAGATCGGCGGCGATCCGCAGCGTGTCGCAGTGGGTGGAGATTCGGCAGGTGGCAACCTGTCGGCACTCGTCGCCTTGGAGCTCGGTGACCGCTTGCGCTTCCAGGTGTTGGTGTACCCGGCGACCGATCTCACGATGGGCCATCCGTCGATCGAAGAGAACGCTGACGGCTACCTCCTCACCAAGGCATCGATGGAGTGGTTCGTCGGCCACTACCTCGAAGGCAGCGGGATGGCCGCCGGCGACGCGCGGATCTCACCGTTGTTCGCCAGCGACGATGCGCTCGCCAAGGTGGCGCCGGCACTGGTGATCACCGCCGAGTTCGATCCGCTCCGCGACGAGGGCGAGGCCTATGCGGAACGGCTGCGATCGCTCGACGTCGAGGTCACCCAACGACGGTTCGACGGGCAGATCCACGCGTTCTACTCGCTGCCGGTGGCGATACCGGACGCACTCGAAGCGATCGCGCAGACCGCCAAGCTGCTCCGCAAGGCGTTCGCCTGATGCGACCACGAGCAGCAGCACCTCGGCGCTAGACGCAAACCGCCATGTCGAGGCGGCGGATCGGGGTGGTGGCCGAACACGACGGCGCCGGCAGCACCCGGATGAGCCCCCACATGCCGCCCTCGGTGAACGGTCGCCGGTTGTCGCCGTAGAAGAAGTCGCCAACCTGCTGGCCGCGACCTCCGGCGCCACCGATGATGTGCACGTCGATACCCGCGTACGGCGCGATCCCCTGTGCGGCGATCTCCTGGGCACCGGGCATGTAGGGGTCGCGGGGCCAACTGAGACCGCCGGCCCTGAACACATGCGACTGCTCGGAGCCCGGTGTGGAGATGACGTGGATCTTCACCGGATCGCCGACGTAGGCCTGGATGAGCGGCGTGGCCGGTGTGCCGCCGAAGTCGTTCGTGCGCGTGCCGCCGTTGCGGTAGTTGATCACCGTCGTGCCGGACACGTCCTTCGGGTAAGGCATGAAGTCGCCTCCGATCTTCACGTCGTCGTCTTGCAGCATCAGCGTGACGTCGCGATAGCCGGGCAGGCCGGGCACGTGGACGTCGACGATCGCGCCGGTGGTAACGGCCGCACCCGTCTTCGCGTCGGTGAACGTGGCACCTCGCTCGGCGACGACGATCGCCCCGTACAGCCCGACCTTGGCCGAGTCCTCGCCGCCGTAGTCAGTGAAGACCGCTGCCTCGATCGACGGTTCGTCGGCCCACAGTCGGAACACCTGGGTCCTGCCGGGAGCCACCGTCTGTTCGGTGGTGTAGCCGACGTTGATGCCCGACGACGACGCCGACTTCGCCAACTCGCCGGCGCTGAAGCTGGCCCGCACGTCGCGCTCGTTCTTGAACGTGACGACGATGCAGTCGCCGGCGTTCACGTGCATCACCAACGGTTCGGCCACACCCCGCTTCCTTGCAGCCGCGGCGTTCGCGCTCAAGACGTACGCGGCTCGGATGCCGCGGCCTGATCCGCTCGACGCGTTCGACGAAGGCAGGTTCACCGCGCTGATCGCGAACGACTTCTGCGGAGCCCCCGCCGGGCAGGGGTTGCCGGGGTTCGTCGTCGGCGGAGGACGCGTACCGGTAGGAGTCGGCAACGCGTACGTCGTCGACGGTGCTGGGTGGTCGGTGAGAGGTTGCAGGCCGGCAACCCGGCCGGGCAGCACGCGCATGATCCCCCACGCGCCTTGCCGGAACCGGCGGGCGACGCCGTTGTGGTACAGGTAGTCGCCGGGCCGCTGCGCCGGGCCTCCGGCTCCACCGTCGAGGATCAACGTGTACCTCTCGGAGACGCCGCCGTAGATCGTGTCGGTGACCCGGCTGTACATCCGCCCGTCGCTGCCTCGCGACCGCTTCTCGAGGTAGAACTGGTGACCGTCCACCCGGAACGAGTCGATGCTGGGCCCGACGTGGATGTCGCGGATCACCACCGGATCGCCCGGATAGGCGCGCAGCAACGGCGTGCCCGGATCACCCCACATCCACGAGCTGAACCTCATCGACGGATCGAGGCCACGATCGGCGAACGGCGCCGCGTGGAGGTTGAAGGTGGAATCGGTGACCGGGTTGTCGTCGAGCGTCCAGATCACCATCTCGCGGAAGTCGCCCTCCACCAACCCTGGAGCGAGGGGGTTGCGGGTGTGGATGTCGACGACGGTCCCGGAACGCACCTCGGCACCGGTGGTGGGGTCGTGGTAGGTCGAGCCGCGGGGTTCGACGATGAACATGCCGACGCCCCCATGACCCCAACCGTGGATGCCATCCACATGATCGTGCCAGAAGATGTTGTCGAGCAACGCGTCCGCGTACCAGCGGTAGCGGACGAACTCGACGCCGGCGCCGGCGCCGGCCGCGTGCGGCTGCTCGAGTGGTCGGTCGAGCGTGATCGTGTTGGAGAGCGGGTCGACCCCGGTGATCGTCGCCGTCTCGATGGCCTCGGTGGCGAGGCCGACCCCGAACGCGACGCCGACCCGGTACTTCGGGTCGAGCCGGTTCACCCGGACGCTGGTGTCGCCGGGTGTCGTCGATGCCGCCAACCTGGTGTCTTCGATGGTGTATGGCCGGATCGAGTGCTCGAAGTTGAAACCGGCCGATGTGCCGTCGGAACCTTGCGGGTCGAACTGCACGTGGTGGATGTGCATCTCAACCTTGGCGAAGCCGCCGAAGGTCCCTTCGTCGGTCTCCTCCGACGTGAGGGTGATCGCCACGCAGTCACCGACGTTGGCGCGGATGGCCAGCGGCTCCTTGCGGCGTGTGCCGGCCTGCAGCGCGGCCTTGTCCTGGGCGAGGGTGAACAGCACCCCGAGCGGATCCGACAGCCGAGAGGTGACGTCGACCGCAACCGGTACGGCGACGACGTTGAACGTCTTCACCGGGGAGTCGGCCGGGCACAGGCCATCGGGCCGCGAGACCCACGGGTCCACCGTGGAACCGTCGGGGACGCGATCGGCGGTGTCGCCCAGGTAGGGCGTGCCGGAATGGAGGTTCGCGGTGAACGGTGGCCGCCGGTCGAGCCGCGGCCGCAACATGGGAAAGGCCGGTCTACCGTTGATCGGGTTGAACAGGATCATCGGTCTCGAACCGACGAAACGGTCATCGGGTCGAGAACCGGGGTGCCCGCTCACTCCGCTCGTGAAGTTGGGTGTCTGGGCGGTCGCCGGACCGGGCTCGCCGAGGTAGACGGGATCGCCGGAGGAGGAGTCGACGGTCCAGTCCCAAACGCTTGCATCCTGGCTGCCGATCGGCGATCCGACGGGCGGGAGCTGCGGGTCGATCCACTCGTGGAGGTTGGCCGCGGTGAGGACGGTGCCATCGGGCATCGTCGTGCCGATCAGCTCGGCCGAGCTCACCGCGACGGGCGGGCCGGCGCGGTCGGGCAGCGGGGCGAGCCCGCTCTGCAGGGTGTCGAACACCCGCCACAGGCCCCACATGCCCGACGGGTAGTGCTCGGCGATGTGACAGTGGAACAGGAAGTCACCGGCCGCCTGTTGGGTGCCACCCGCTCCGCCTTCGATCTCGGCGTTGAAGTGCTCGCCGGGTCCGGTGTTCACGGCGTCGACCCGGTCGGACAGCGATGTCTCTACCGGGTGCTTGCGGAGCCCGACGTCGGCGTAGCTGTTCGTGTTGTCGGCCTCGGGGTTGAGGCGCCAGCGGTCGCCACCACCGTGGAGGTGGTACACGTGGAAGACCTCGGCACCGCCGTGCACCACCCGGAACTTCGTGGGGTCACCGACGTAGCCCTGCGGGATGATCGTGGCCGGGTCGCCGAACATCGTCGAGCTGTAGGCGTGCGCCTTCTCGTGGGGCTCGGCGTTCAACCGGTCCATGAACGGCTCGGCGCGGTAGTTCAGGGCGCGCCCTCCAGGGCGGTAGGCCTCGGTGATCGGGTCGACCACCGGCAGCTCGCGGCCGTTCCTGTCGAAGACCTTCTCGTCCTCGTTGCCGATCTCGTGAAGGATCTTCACGTTCTCGCGGAACGATGGAGCATCGGGCGGAGCGATCACCGCTTCCCAGCCCGACCGGATCGGCTGCAGCGTCGCCGGCGACAGCCACTGCGAGCCCTTCGGCTCCACCGCCAGCACACCGAACAGGCCGTGGTCGATCGCCGCCCGATGCCCTGCCCCGGGGCTCAGGTAGTGCGCGCCCTCCAGGGCGGAGTCGTCGGGCACGTAGTAGCGATAGGTGCCGCTGGCGTTGGAGCCGAGCTCGCCGCTGACGTTGACGCCCACCTTGTCGCCGGCCCGGTCGTAGGGCAGCCCGTCGATGTGGATGCCGTACCTGCCGCCGCTGGCGTTGTTGGTGAGCGTGATCTCCACGCAGTCCCCCTCGTTGGCGCGGATGACGAGCGGTTGGATCGGGTCGTCGCGCAGGCCGAGCGACACCTCCCGGCTGGCTTCCTGGGCGCGGATCGCGGGGATCTCCGAAGCCAGCGCGTACATCTTCCCCAGCGGGTCGTTGTCGCCGTAACGGTTGAGCGTGATCCGTACGTCGATCATCCGCACGTCGTAAGTGCGCACCGGTGCATCAGCCGGACAGACCGAAGGCACCGGCGCCGCGGTTGCCGCGTTCGGCACGACGATCACGCCGAGCAGCATCAGCATCGCGATCGGGGGGATTGTCCGTTCGGTTCGGCGTGTGAACCTGAGGGTGCCACACGTGGCGATCCACAGACGATGGCCACCGCGTCCGTCGACGAGGACCGTGGCGAGGAGCACCGCGGCAAGTACGAGGCCGAGCGAAAGCGTGGAGTCGCGCAGCCAATGGGCAACGAAGGAGATCTGCTGCTGCTCACGCTCGCCGGCGCGAAAGTGAGCAAGATGCGTCCACAATCCGACCGTGTACGCGGCGATCGCCGTCAGCGACATCACTCGACGATCGATTCGGATCTCCGAACGACGCCGGGCTTGCACGTACCGCATCGAGGATTGCATGGCGATGTCGCCTTTCTCAGTGATGGTCGTCAGTGATGGTCGTCAGTGATGGTCGTCGGCGGGGGCGATCGAACACCCGCTCGCCTCGGCGAGGGGGCGGCCGGTGCCGCTCTCGACGGCGCAACCGACGGTGCCGAGCTCGATGAGCAGCTCGGCTCGGGTGGATGGGTCGATGAAGCGCACGGTGAACGGCCGGGCGTCGGTGGTGGTGACGAAATCGAGAAGCACGTCGATGGCGGCATCGGGTTGGAGTTCGCCGGGCAGCGTTGGCGCCTTGGTGAGCGGCACGATGTTCCCCGCCCCGTCGATGAGCTCGAACTGATCTGCGGAGTAGGCAAGCACTCGATCGGACAGGTTGGTGATGACGGCGCCGACCTGCACCTCGATCGCGCCCGCCGGCACCAGACCGGGCACCGCGTGCGCGCCCGTGATGTCGAACTCGGAGAGCCCGCTGATCGCCTGGGCGTGCTCGACGGCGATCACCCCGAAGCTGGTGTCGACTACGTCACCGATCTGATGCCGGCGCTCCGTGCGGCTCAACGGTGTGCCGAGCGGGTCATGGCCGCGGAGCATCTCGACGCCGAGCCACATCCCGCCTGCCGCGGCGATGACCAGCAGCACGCCCGACGCTCCAAGCCCCACGCGGCTCGCCAACGTCGGCCGAGCTCGAACCAAGGTGGTGGCGCCCATCCCGCCCACGACGGTCTCCTCCCATCGCGGGTGCCGGCCTCCTGATGGCGGCACGTCACCCGCTTCACACGCAGCGTGACATCTTGCCGATGACCCTGACAATCCGACGAGGGACCAACCGTTTGGACCATTGGCCCAAACGACTTGCATCTCAGGTCGTAAGCCATCGCCGCTGAGGGGTTCTTGTGGAGCGCAACGCCATGTAGCGACCACCCACAGTGGGATGTTCCTTGACGGAACCGAGAGCGGCCTCGAGGCTCGTTCAGGCCAGGGCGAGTATCCGCCCGACGTTGTCGTCGGTGAACGCCTCGGCCGGTGCTGCCTCGGGTCCGGTGAGCGGGGCCAACATCGCACCAAGGGTGAGCGGCTCGGTGAGGAGCTGGGCGAAGATGGCGCCGCGTCGGGCGCGGCCTTCGGGCGTGAAGGTGCAGCGCGCCTCGGTGGCGAGCCTGGAGGAGACACGCAGGCGACGCATCCGCTCTGCCCGCTCGATCGCGTACGGCTCGAAGGCGTCGACAGACCAGTGGTCGCCGAGCATGATGTCCACCACCTGACGCGCGTCCCTGAGCGCAACGGAGAGGCCTTGACCGATGATCGGGTCGGACCATCCAGCGGCGTCGCCCACCAGCACGACACCCTCGGCGTAGGGCCGGTGCGACCACGAGTCGCTGCCCGGGTAGTAGGCGCACGGCCCGCGCACCTCGGCTTCGACGAGCGACGACGCGCCCGGACAGCAGGTGAGGCGGAACGCGTCGAGGAAGCGCGCCGCGCGTTCGGGCCCACCGACGCCCGCGGCCCTGTCGCGGGCGAGATAGAGACGCACGAGTCCGTTGGGGCGCGGGAAGATGAGGAAGTGGACGTCGCCCTCGGTGCCGAGCACCTCAACGTCGTCGGGCCACGAGTCGTCACGGACGAGCATTCCGCCGAGCACGGCTCTTGAGTCGACCTGGTGGAGGCCGATGCCGAGCTGGCGGCGCACCGTCGACTGCCGTCCATCGGCGGCGATCACGAGCCGGGCGCTGATCTCGCGGAGGTTCCCATCGAGCTCGTACGTCACGGTGGGTGCGCCCCCTGGCGCGACCTCGACGTCACCGATGCCGCGCACGGCTCGGGCGCCGCACTCCTCGGCATGTCGCAGCAACGCCGCGCATGCCTGCGGATGGCCGACGCTGAAGGTGCCTGGCACACCATCGACCATCATGCCGAGCGGGAGCGGCGCGGCCTCCGCCTCGGCCGGCGTGCGCATTTCGTCGTACAGGACGGCTCGCTCGCAATAGCCACCGCCGGCGGCGAGCAGCACGTCTTCGAGGCCGAGGCGGCGCATCTCGACCACACCCCATGGCTGCATGTTCTCGCCGCGCACGCGATCGCGGAACTCGTACTGGCGTTCCAGGACGACGACGTCGACACCACGACCGGCGAGCGCCGCCGCGGCCGCGCTGCCGGCGATGCCCCCTCCGACGACGACCACGTCAGCCCGCTCGCCGGCCACATCTGCCGCGCCACCAACATCTGCCAGCTCTGTCATTCCCGCTCCGATGCGGCGAGCGCGCCGGCCGTCAACGTGGAAAGCCCGAGCACCTCGCCCGACCGTCGAACGATTGTGTGCTCGGAGGCGGAACGGCGGTTCATCACCGATCATTCTGCTCTGCCGATATGGTCGGCCGTGCATCCCCCCGAACCCGGATCACCCTGGATTCCCGAGGGGGTACCTTTGTGCGCATGTCGTCGTCTCGCGTGCCGCAGGTCGACTATCCGCACCTGCCCGGCCGCGAGCACAACCCGCTGTTGGAGTCGTCGCTCCAGGCCACGTGGTGCACGCTGCTCATCCAAGCGGTGCGTCACACGCTGGCCCACACCGATGCGCTCGTCACCGGCAACACGCCGTTCGTCCCACCCGATGGGGGACCCCACACCGCTCCCGACCTGATGGTGCTGCCTGGCCTCGCCGGGCGCAACGTCGGCCGCTACGAGATCGGCCGCGACGGTCCGCCGTCATCGGTGTGCGTCGAGGTCGTGTCGCCGTCGAACACACGAAGCGTCACCGAGGTGTACGTGCTCGACCCGGAACGCGAGACCGTAGAGCAGGTCGCGGTGACCGACGGTGCCCTGATCAGATCCGATGCCAGAGGAGTGCACAGCCCGGGCATGCACCTGTCGTTCGCCACGGTGGATGGCCGGATCGCGCTGTGTTGCCCGGGCGGTCGCGTGGTCACCTACGACGACGACCCGTTCGGGCAAACGGCTGAGCCGGCCTCCGGCGTCGCCGTCAGTCGGAAGGGTCGACGAGCAGATCGGCGCTGAGGGCGAGGGCCGCGGCGATCGCCGCGGCTCGCTCGATGACAGTCCCGAAGTAGTAGCCGGCTTCCTTGCCATCGTTCATCGGCGGCTCACCGAGCGACTTGATCAGCGCCGAAACATCTTGCGAGACGGCGACCGGCTCGAGGTCGGGCAGTGGACCGGGGCTGCGCCACATCTCGGCAGCTCCGGATCGTCTCGACTGCGTCTTGCGACGTTGGTTGTTGCGCCCTTGAGCCGGTCGGGTCATTCGTCATCCTCCCTGAGCAGTTCGTCGGGCCGCAGCCCGAACGCGAGGCGCAGCTGATCTGTGCTGAGGTCGGCCATCGAGCTACCCCGCGGCAGAACCAGTTGAGCGATGTGACGCTTGCCGGCCACGACCTCCTCCACCCGTTCGTCGACCGTGCCGGGACACACGAGGCGGTGGGAGATCACCGTCCGGCTCTGCCCGATCCGCCACGCCCGATCGCGGGCCTGGTCCTCGACCGCCGGGTTCCACCACCGGTCGTAGAGCACCACGTGGTTCGCCGCGGTGAGGTTCAGGCCGGTGCCGCCGGCCTTCAAGGAGAGCACCATGGCTCCCGGTCCCTCACCCGTCTGGAACTCGGCGACGAGACGATCGCGGACCCCGCGAGCGAGGCTCCCGTCGTAGCAGGCGATCGGGACGCCGGTGACCTCGGTGAGGTGCTCGGCCAGCCGCCTGCCCCACGTCGCGAAGTGGGTGAACACCAGCACCCGCTCGTCGGCCGCGAACACCGACTCGACGATCTCCTCGAGGCGGGCCAGCTTGCCGGAACGGCCGGCGAGCGGCTGACCATCGTCGGAGTATGCGGCCGGGTGGTTGCAGATCTGCTTCAACGCCGTGATCGCGGCGAGGATCGCACCCTGCTTCTTCTCGCCGACATCGTCGGTGACGTTGGCGAGAAGATCGTCGAGCACCGCCTGATAGAGCCCGATCTGTTCGGGTGTCATCGTGCAGTGATCGAGCTCGTCGATCTTGTCGGGAAGCTCGGCCGCGACCTCGGGTTCGGTCTTGGTGCGACGGAACAGCAGCACCCCGTTCAGCGCTCGCATCGCCGACTCGCGATCGCCCGACATCTGGGCGATGAACGCCGGGCGCGACCCCAGGAGACCCGGATTCGTGAAATCGAGGATCGCCCACAGGTCGCCCACCCCGTTCTCGATCGGCGTGCCCGTCAGCGCCAGGCGCGTGCGCGCCGGAACGCGACGCAACTGCTGGGCGGTGTCGCTGGCCGGGTTCTTGATCGCCTGCGCCTCGTCGAGCACCATCTTGCTCCAGGTGATCGAAGTGAGCGCCTCCACGTCGCGGACGGCAGTGGCGTAGGTGGTGATGACCATGTCGGCGTCGGCGATCTCGGACTCGAAGTCGTCGGTCGACGAGCGCGCCGTGCCGTGATGCACCACGATGCGCAGACCCGGCGCGAACCGCGCCGCCTCCGCCGCCCAGTTGCCAACGACGGCTGCCGGCGCGATCACGAGAGTGGCGCCATCGCCTGCCGTGCGGGCGATGTGTGCCAGCACGGTCGGTGTCTTGCCGAGGCCCATGTCGAGCGCAAGACAACCTCCGAGCTCGGCGGCGTCGAGGAACCCGATCCAAGCCAGCGCCTCGGCCTGGTAAGAACGCAGCTCGCCGACGAAACCCGCTGGCGGCGAAGGCGGCGCCGACGACGCCTCGTTGGCGCGACGCAGCACGTCGTTCGCCCAGCTGCTGCCCTGCACGACGGTGCGGCCGGCCAAGCCCGATCCATCGAGTCCGATGCTGTGCCGCAGGATCTCCGCACCCGTCAGCTGCTTGATCTCGGCGCGCTCGTGCAACGCCGCGGCCGCAGCCTCGAGATCGACCCGGTCGAGCTCGACCCAGCGGCCACGCGACTGCAGCAGCGGTCGAGCCTGACGGGCGAGCCGTGCCACCTCGGCCGCGGTGAGCTCGACATCGTCGAACAGCACCGACCACGCGACGTTGCTGAGCTGGTGAGCCCCCACCGTTGAACCCGTCGCGCTCTCGGCGAACAAGCGCAGCGACGGCCTCGCCTTGCGCCGCGACAGCATCGGGGCCCGCACCTCGAATCCGATCGCGGCAAGGATCGGGCCCGCCGCCGTCATGAACCCCCAAGCCTCGTCCTGGCTCAGCGCCACCTGGCCACGCCGTTGCACATCGACCCGACCCAGTGCCGGGAAGACCCGGCCGAGCCGAGCCCACTCGGAGGCCGCGCCGCTCACGTTCTGCGCCCGCAGCGCGGCATCGATCGGCATCAGCTTGCCCTGACCGAGACGCAGGTGAACCGACATCAGCCACACGCCCTGCGGGCCTGA
>VFMC01000506.1 GCA_006515795.1 Acidimicrobiaceae bacterium
CGAGCAGCACGACGCCGACGCCCGCGTCGACGCCCTGGTGGGGGTTCACGTGCAGCTGTGCCACCGGTTACACGGGCAACGGGCGCGAGGAGGTCATCGGTGACGGTGTCTCCGACACCGACACCGGCTGCACGGACATCGACGAGTGCAGCGGCGGTCAGAGCGATCCGACGTGCCGTGGCGACATCGACAACACGGACGGCACGGGCAACAACACCTGCACGAACGCCTCGCCTCGCTACAATTGCACGTGCGGCGCCGGCTTCACGCTCATCAACAACGGGACCTTCTCGGAGAACTGTAGCGCCGTCGACGAGTGCGCGGTCTCGACGACGTGCAACGAGAACCTCGGATACGGTACGTGCTCGGAGCCCGCGAGCGGAGCGGGCTACAACTGCTCCTGCAACGCCGGCTTCATGGTCGCGAACAGCGGGACGCTCTCGGAGACGTGCAGCGACATCAACGAGTGCTCCGTCTCCACGCGCTGTTACCAGCTGTACGCCGGCAACTCCTGCACCAACTACACCGGCGGCGTGAACTGCGTGTGCAACGTCTCGTGGTTCACGCTCATCAACAACGGCACGCCGAACGAGGACTGTCAGGACATCGCCGAGTGCGTGGGCGCGACGCGGTGCGCGAAGAACTACGCCGGCAACCTGTGCGCCGAGCAGACCGGTGGGTACGACTGCTCGTGCACGACCGGGTTCTCGCTCACCGGTGACGAGACGACCTCCGAGACCTGCTCGAACATCAACGAGTGCGGCACCGCGACGACCTGCGGACAGGATCTCTCCGGCCTCAACATGTGCGGCGATCTCACACCTCGCTACGACTGCACGTGCGGCGCCGGGTTCGATCTGACGAACAACGGCCTCTTCACCGAGAACTGCGTCGACCACAACGAGTGCACCGACGGCGATCCCGGCGACCCGACCTGCAACGAGAACCTCGGGTACGGCTCCTGCGCCAACACGACCGGCGGCTACGACTGCACCTGCAGCGCCGGCTACACCGAGACCGGCTCGGGCACGCTCACCGAAACGTGCGTCGACACCGACGAGTGCGCGCCCGCGACCGCGTGCCGGCGCGACTTCGGCGTCAACTCCTGCATGAACAACACGGGCGCGTACAACTGCATGTGCGGCGCGGGCTGGACCGAGATCAACTCCGGCACCCTCACCGAGGACTGCGCCGACGTCGACGAGTGCGTGCCCGCGACCGCGTGCGGGCGCGATCTCTCCGTGAGCAACACCTGCAGCGACAGCGACGGCGGGTACAACTGCACGTGCGCCGCCGGCTACACCGAGACCGGCTCGGGCACGCTCTCCGAGACGTGCGTCGACACGAACGAGTGCAGCAACGCCGCGACGTGCCTCCAGACGTCCGGCAACATGTGCGCGAACAGCACGGGCGGGTACAACGAGACCTGCGTCGACCACAACGAGTGCACCGACGGCGGCGGCGGCGACACGACGTGCAACGCGAACCTCGGCTACGGCACGTGCAGCAACACGGCCGGCGGGTACACGTGCGGCTGCAACGCCGGCTACGTCACGAGCGGCGCCGGCCCGACCCTCACGTGCGTCGACGCGAACGAGTGCACGCCCGCGACCGCCTGCCGGCGCGACTTCGTCGTCAACTCCTGCACGAACAACACCGGCGCTTACAACTGCATGTGCGGCGCCGGCTGGAGCGAGATCAACTCGGGCACGCTGACCGAGAACTGCGCCGACATCGACGAGTGCGTGCCCGC
>VFMC01000098.1 GCA_006515795.1 Acidimicrobiaceae bacterium
CCAGCGGGGGACCATCGTCGACTCCCTCGCCTGGGACCATGTGCATCATCACGCCACTGTGGTCGCGGTCACCGTGCTGGAACTCTACGAAGGCACGGGCGATCGCATCGGTGCCCGGCAGCTCACCCGGCAGCGCCGGATGGAGGTTCACGACCATGCCTGGGAACCAGCCGATGAAGCTCGTCGTGAGGATGCGCATCCAACCGAGGAGCACAACGTGGTCGGGGTCGAAGCCGCTCACCACATCGGCGAGTCGTGCGTCGTAGTCGGGTCGGGCCTCCCCCGGCCGGCGGCCGACGTAGACGTCTGGGATGCCATGCGCGTCGGCCCGCGAGAGCACCCGCGCATCGGCTCGATCGGATATGACGGCGACGACCTCGGCGGGGATCGTCCCGGCCGCGCAGGCGTCGATGACAGCTTGGGCGTTCGAACCGTTGCCCGATGCCATCAAGACGAGGCGAGCACGTGGTTCCATGTGCAGACGGTAGGGCCCACGGGCCGCGACTGGGTTCGCCTTGAACGAAAAGTTCGCGCCATCTCGCCGCGGCCGGGGTCTTCAGGGGAGGAGGTGGACGATTCCGGTGCCGGCGGCGAGCGAGCCGATCCGCCAGGTTCGTTCCGGGATCGATGCCTGGATCGTGTCGGCATCGACCTCGGCACAGATCACCACCATGCCGATGCCCATGTTCAGGGTGCGGTAGAGCTCGTGGTGGTCCATCGCGGTGCAGGCCGAGCGCACCAGTTCGAACAGTGGCGGCACCGGCCACGACCCGAGTTGCACCATCGCGTCACAGGCGCCGGGCAGCACTCGTGGCAGGTTCTCCGGGAGCCCCCCTCCGGTGATGTGGGCGAGTGCCTTGACGCGACCGGTGGACAGCGCCGGCTCGAGCACCGGCAGGTAGTTGCGGTGCGGACGGAGGAGCGCATCGCCGAGCGTGCAGTCGAACCCCGGTGGTGTGGCATCCATCGGAAGCCACTCGAACACGCGGCGCAACAACGAGTACCCGTTGGTGTGCGGACCGTTCGAGGCGACACCGATGAGCACGTCGCCGGCGGCGACGTTGGGTGTGGGAAGTAGATCGGCGCGGTCGACGACACCGACCAGGGTGCCGGCGATGTCGAATGCGCCATCGGTGTAGACGCCCGGCATCTCGGCCGTCTCGCCGCCGAGCAACGCGCACCCGCTCACCGCGCAGGCCTCGGCCATGCCCGTTACCACCTCGGCCACCATCGACGCCTCGATGTGACTCGACGCGATGTAGTCGAGGAAGAACAACGGTCGGGCGCCTTGCACGAGCACGTCGTTGATGCAGTGGTTCACGATGTCGGCGCCGACGCCGCGGTAGCGGCCGAGCCGCGCCGCCAGCTCGACCTTGGTGCCGACGCCATCGGTGCTGGCCACCAGTACCGGATCGTCGAGGGCCTTGATCGCGGCGCCACTGAACGCGCCTCCGAAGCTGCCCAATCCGGCGAGCACGGCCGGGCCGTGCGTGCGTTCGACCGCGGCCTTCATGCCCTGCACGGCGCGTGCACCCTCGTCGATGTCGACGCCGGCCGCGGCATACGAGGTGACGAGGGAACCGGCGGCACGCCAACCGATGTCGCGGCGCACCTGCATGCCCTCGAAGCTGATCGTTCCCATCGCCGAGTACGCCGCGGCGCGGGCAGCCGCGAGGTCGGCGCCGCGGCCCGTAACGGCAAGCACACGTCCACCGGTCACGACGGTGCCATCGGTTCCGGCAGGGAAGACGACGGCGTCGGCGTGCTCGCGGTGGAGTCCCGTGATCGTCGCGCCGAGAACGGGTGCATCGGGATAGCCAGCGGCCGCCGCGACCACGGTGCACGCGGCGCCCGGGGCGACGACGATCGATGTCGAGGCGAGGCGGCCTTCGCAGCATGCGAGTGCCAACTCGGCGAGATCGGATTCGAGCAGTTCGAGGATCGCTTGCGCCTCGGGGTCGCCGAAGCGGCAGTTGAACTCGAGCAGGCGGGGTCCGTCGGGCGTCAACATCAGACCGGCGTACAGAACACCGATGTACGGGGTGCCGAGCGCGGCGAGGTGGTCGATGACGGGCTGAATGAAGATCGCGGTGAGCTCGTCGGGGTCGTAGCCGATCGGGGCGGGTGCATACGCGCCCATGCCACCGGTGTTCACCCCCGAGTCGCCCTCGCCGATCCGCTTGTGATCCTGGGCGATCGGCAACGGGCGGGCGGTGGTGCCGTCGCACATCGCGATGAGGCTGCACTCCGCACCGGTGAGCAGTTCTTCGAGCACGATCGGACCATGTTGGGCGAGGGACCGGATGGCCGCGAGAGTTGCCGCCGGCGAGTCAGGCACCACCACTCCCTTGCCGGCGGCCAGGCCGTCGAGCTTCACCACCACCTGGCCACCGAACGCGTGCCACCAAGCGATCGCGTCGTCGTGGTCGTTCGTGCGGACGAACCGCGGGGAAGGGATGCCGAGCTCGGCCGTGAGGGCTCGGGTGAACCCCTTCGAGCCCTCGAGCCTCGCCAAGGCGGCTGACGGTCCGAAGCAGGCGATGCCGAGCTCGGCGCAACGGTCGGCCACCCCTTCGACCAGAGCCGACTCCGGCCCGACGATCACCAGGTCGACGCCCGCGTGAGCATCGGCGTCGAATGCCGCCGCGGCGATCACGTCGTGTCCGTGGCGGGCGCACGCGGCGCGGATCGCAGCTTCGCGGCCACCCGTGCCGACGACGACGACCCTCATCGCCGGTCGCATCAGGCGAGCACTCCTTCGAACCCGAGCTTGGGTTGGGCCTGGCTCACCTCGATGGGGTACCGACCCGTGTAGCACGCGTTGCAGTAGCCGGTGGCTGCGGGTGTGTCGTCGGCGCCGCCGATCGCCTGCATCATGCCGTCGATCGACAGGAAGCCGAGCGAATCTGCTCCGATGTGCTGGCGCATCTCCTCGACGTTGAGGCGGGCCGCGATGAGGTCGTCGTCGTGGCCCATGTCGACGCCGAAGTGACACGGGTTGGTGATCGGCGGGCAGGTGATCCGCAGGTGCACCTCGGTGGCGCCGGCGTCGCGGATCAGCTTCACCAGGGGACCAGCCGTGGTGCCGCGCACGAGTGAGTCGTCGATCATGACCACCCGCTTGCCGGCGAGGTTCTCGCTCAACGCGTTGAACTTCAACGCGACGCCGCGCTCACGCATGTCCTGCGTGGGTTCGATGAACGTGCGACCGATGTAACGGTTCTTGATCAGGCCGTCGTTGTGCGGGATGCCGCTTGCCCGGCTGTAGCCGATCGCCGCCGGGATCGAGGAGTCGGGAACCGGGATCACGACGTCGGCGTCGGCCGGGTGCTCCTCGGCCAGGCGTTCGCCCAGGCGTTGGCGAACGTGGTGGATGTTACGCCCGGCCCACACGCTGTCGGGACGGCTGAAGTAGACGAACTCGAACGTGCACCGCGCCGGCGTGGCCGCCGGGGTGATCGCGGCCCGGCGATGGATCTCGGCGCCCTGCAACGTGACGATCTCGCCCGGCGCGACCTCGCTGATCTCGACGCAGCCGAGCGTGTTGAGGGCGCAGGTCTCCGAAGCAACTGCGTACCCACCGTGGGGGAGGCGGCCGACGCTCAGCGGTCGGAAGCCCCACGGATCGCGGGCGGCGATGACGCGATCGTCGGCCAACAGCACCAGCGAGTAGGCGCCGCGCCACGCCGGCAGGGTGCGCTCGAGTCGTTCCTCCCAGGTGCGCCCACCGGACGCCGCGAGCATCAAGGTCATCACCTCGGTGTCGCTCGTGGCCGTGAGACCGAAACCGCGGCCGAGGAGCTCGTCGCGCAACGCGGGAGCGTTCACGAGGTTGCCGTTGTGGGCGACCGCCAGAGGGCCGTGCATGGTTTCCACGAGGAACGGTTGCACGTTGCGCACGGCGTTGGCGCCGGTGGTGCTGTAGCGGGTGTGGCCGATCGCGTGGTAGCCGGTGAGCGGGGCCATCGACTCTGGCGTGAAGACGTTGGCGACGAGTCCGGCGTCTTTGTGCACTCGGGCCCGGTTGCCGTCGCTCACGGCGATGCCTGCCGCCTCCTGGCCGCGGTGCTGCAACGCGAACAGGCCGAAGAAGGCGAGCTGGGCCACCCCTTCGCCGTGAGGGGTGGACACGCCGAACACCCCGCACTCGTCGTGGGGATGGTCGTCGACGGTGAGGACGAGGGGAAGGCGCGTGGTCATGCTGGATCCTGTGCGGTTGGTGGAATGTCGACGGGTGGAGTGTCGGCGGGTCGGGAGGTGGGTGGGCTGGAGGCGAGAGCGGCGACGGCACGTTGGATCCGTAGGGCCGCCGGCGTTGCGGCGGCGACGAACGGCAGGGCGGTGATGCGCTCGTAGGCGGCGACGTATCTGGCGGCGGTTGCCGCGATCACGTGCGGCGGAAGTGTCGGCACCGGGCCGGCACCATCGTAACCGAGCTCGATCAGCGCCAGCCTGACGACCTCCTTGTCGAGGCTCTCGGGCTCGTCGCCGCGATCGATTCGTTCGGCGTACGTGTCGGCCATCCAGTAGCGCGACGAGTCGGGGGTGTGGGCCTCGTCGATGAGCAGCAGTTCGCCGTCGTCGGCAGCGAGTCCGAACTCGTACTTGGTGTCGGCGAGGATCAGCCCGGCCGATTCGGCCACCGTCTGGCCGACCTCGAAGAGCGCCAGTGCCCGGTCGCAGACCCGCGCCCAGAGGGGAGCGGCGACGAGGCCGCGGTCGACGACCTCGGTGCATGTGATCGGCTGGTCGTGTGCTCCGGCATCGGCCTTGGTGGTCGGTGTGACGATTGCCGCGGCGAGCGCGGTGTTCTTGACGAGCCCGTCCGGGAGCTCGTATCCGTAGATCGTGCGCGCTCCGTCGGCGTACTGCTTCCACAGCGACGTGGAGGTGACCCCGGTGATGTACCCGCGAACGACCACTTCGACGCTCAGCGGGTGTGCCGTGCGACCGATGGTGACGTTCGGGTCGGGAACGGAGACGAGGTGGTTGGCCACGATCGAACGGGTGCGATCGAACCACCATGCGGAGAGCTGGTTGAGCACCTGACCCTTGTGAGGGACGGTGGCGATGATGCGGTCGAACGCCGACAGCCGGTCGGTGGTGACGAACAGCCGCTCCGTGGCCGACCATTCGTACGACACACGAACCTTTCCTGCGCGTCGATCGGGGAGCGGCAACTCGATCTCGTCGAGCGTGGCGGCGCCGTCGACCGCGGCGTTGCCGGTGACGACCTCGTTCACAGCGACCTCGCATGGGCGACGCCGTGCTCGAACAGGTGAAGACCGAGCGCACCACCGCACCTCCGGGTGTGGAGCGGGTGCTGGCGCGCCACGACGTGGTTCTCGGGATGGGGCATCAGGCCGAGCACGACCCCGCTCGGATCGCACACGCCGGCGATGTCGCCCACCGAGCCGTTCGGGTTCACCGTGTAGCGCAGCGCCACCTGTCCGGCGTGCTCGAGAGCAGTGACGTCGGCGTTCACGTAGCGGCCCTCGCCATGGGCGATCGGGCAGTCGAACGGTTCGAGCTCGCGGGTCCAGATGCACCGGCTCGGCTGCGGCTCGAGGCGCACCCACTCGCATTGGAACCCGCCGCCGACGTTGTGGCCGAGTGCTCCGGGCAAGAGCCCGGCGCGCACCAAGGTCTGGAACCCGTTGCAGATCCCGAGCACCGGTTTGCCGTCGGCCACGAAGGCCCGGAGCGCTTCACCAAGGCCTTGCTGCAAGGAGATCGCGAACATGCGCCCAGCGCCGAGTGCGTCGGCATGGCTGAACCCCCCGGCCACCACCAGGATCTGTGCGCCGGTGACCAGCCGCGGGCAGGCCGCGACGGCGGCCATCGAAACGATCGACGGTGTCGCTCCGGCGAGTTCGAGCGCGAACGCGACGTCGTGATCGCGATTGGTGCCAGGTGCGGCGACCACGACGGCGGCAGGCCGGCTCAAGGTCGAACACCCCCCGTGAACGCGGCCCGGGCCGCGGCGAGGGAGACAACACAACCAGGCATGGCGATGAGATCGGCTCGCCGAGAGCCGATGCGAACCATTCGACGTCGACGGGATCGAGCTCGCACACGAAGCGACTGGTGCTCTCGGCGAAGAGCGCTACCACCGGATCGCTGTGGGGCAGTGAGTCGACGCGCACGCCGAGTGAGCCGCCCAACGCCATCTCGGTGATCGCGACGGCGAGCCCGCCCTCGCTCAGGTCGTGACACGCCAGCACCCGGCCCGAAGCGAGCGCCTGGTGGAGTCGGCGATAGCGAAGCGGCGCTTCCGGGTGGGGTGCGGGTACCGCCCCGTCGAGCCGGTCGGCGAACCCGCCGAGCAGGGCCGCTTGAGATCGGGGGTGACCACGAGGTCGGCGTTGGGCACGTGCGCGACGGCAGTGATGACGAGCGTGGGCGGCACGCTGTGACGTTCACCGTCGGATCCCGTGTACTCGTTGTTGAGCGAGTCCTTGCCGCTCACGAACGGCGCACCGTGAGCGATTGACGCGGCACAGCACGCTTCGACCGTGGCCACCAGATCACCGAAGGTGCTCGGTCGGCGTGGGTCGCCCCACGAGAAGTTGTCCATCAAGGCGACCGTCGAGGGATCGGCGCCAACCGCCACCACGTTGCGGATCGCTTCGTCGATCACCGCGTGAGCCATCCGCTCCGGGTCGACAGTGCCGTACCACGGGTTCACCCCGATGCCGATGGCAATGCCGTGCGTGGCGGCCGGGTCGGCGAGCACCACCCCGTCGGCCGGCGAGTCGTGGCCGACGCCGATCAGTGGACGAACCACCGTCGTGCCCCTGATCTCGTGGTCGTAGCGGCGGATGATCGCCTCCTTCGAGGCGATGTTCGGATGGCCGAGCAACGCCAGCAAGGTTGCGGCCAGGTCGGCACACCGTGGCGCGTTTTCGTTGCGGTGTGGAACCGGTACCACGGCGGGCATCGTGCGCTGGGGCCGACCGTCGTGGAGGAAGGAGGTGTCCAGTTCCAGCACCAGGTCGCGGCCGTGGCGCACGCGGAGGATGCCGTCGCCGGTGAACGTGCCGAGCATGGTGAGCTCCACGCCGTGGCG
>VFMC01000507.1 GCA_006515795.1 Acidimicrobiaceae bacterium
TGACGTTGACGGTCAAGAACGTCGGCTCCGGGGTCGCGAACCTGAACCTCGTGAGTGCCACGCTTGGCTTCTCCAACGGTGGCCTGAGCGCTTCCCCCACGGTGGCCCTCACGACCTTGGGCCCCGACCAGACCGGGACGTATGCGTTCTCCGTCCTCGGTGTCTCGGCGGGCACCACGAACATCTCCACCGCCACCTTCGCGGCCACCGATGCCAATTCGGGCCTTTCCGTGCCCGTGGCTGCTGTGACCTCGGGGCCTGTCGCTATCACCGTCAAGGCCAAGCCGAATCTGGTGATCACGGCGCTCTCCGCGTCGCCGACGACGATCTCGACCGAGCAGTCGTTCCAGGCGACGGTGACGGTCCAGAACGTGGGGGGCAACGCGGCGACGATGCAGTTCACCGGCGAGTCCCTGGTGTTCCAGAACGGGGGGCTGATCGCGAGCGGGACGACGCAGGCGACGACGGTCACGCTGACAGGCGGCGCGACGCGAGACTTCACCTTCACGGTGGTTTCCGGCGCCTCGAGCGGGCTGACGACGCTGACGAGCGCGACCTTCATTGCGAAGGACATCAACACCAACGCGAGCGTTCAAGTGCAGGGCAACACCGCAACGCCGAGCACGATCACTATCCAGCCGAAGCCCAATCTGGTCATCACGGCTCTGAGCGCCTCGCCGACGACGATCTCGACGGGCCAGTCGTTCCAGGCAACGGTGACGGTGCAGAATGTCGGCCCTACGGCCGCGACGATCGACTTCACGGACGCGACCCTGACCTTCCTGAACGGCGGATTGCTCGCGAGCGGCACCAGCCAGACGACCAGCGCGACCCTGGCCGGCGGCGGCACGACGAGCTTCACCTTCACGGTCGTCTCGGCCGGGTCGAGCGGCGTGACGACGCTGACGAGCGCGACCTTCACCGCGAAGGATGCCAACACGAACGTGACGGTTCCGGTGCACGCCAATAGCGCGACTCCGCAACCGATTACCATCAAGCACAGGCCGAACCTGGCGATCACCGCGATCAGTTCGTCGCGCAGCGTCGTGTCCACCGGGCAGTCCTTCCTGGCCACCATCACGGTTCAGAACGTTGGCGCTCAGGCCGCGACCATCCAGTTCACGGACGAAACGATGGTTCACGACGGCCTCCCCGCGGCACTCATCGACTCGTCGCTGGGTCAGAGCGTGACGCTCACCGGTGGCGCGACGCGCGACTTCACGTTCAGCGTCCAGGCGGGCACCAGCGCTACGGCGGTGCACATCACGAGCGCCACGTTCGTGGCCTACGACGTGAACACCAGCGCTCCCGTCCAGGTCTCGGCCAACTCCTCGTCGATTGTCACGATCACCGTCCAGGAGAAGCCGAGCTTGCAGATCATGGCGCTCAGTCTCTCGAGATCCGTGGTCTCGACCGGTC
>VFMC01000508.1 GCA_006515795.1 Acidimicrobiaceae bacterium
GAGAAGCAGAAGGAGGGCAAGAAGAAGATGAAGTCGATCGGGCGCGTCGAGGTGCCGGGCGACGTGTTCATCTCGGCGTTGAAGCTCGACGACTGATCGGCTCCGCCAACGGCACCGGGCATGCCGAGGAGTAGAAATGGTTGCGATGCGCGACTCCGCCACCTTCAGGTCGCTCCGCCATCGCAATGCAAGGATCGTGTTCTTCGGGCTGATCGTGTCGAACGTCGGCTCGTGGATGCAGATCACGGCGGTGTCGCTGCTCGTGTACCGGCTCACCGGCAAGGGCACCGATGTCGGCATCACGCTGTTCTGCCAGTTCCTCCCGATGCTCGTCCTCGGCGTGTGGGCGGGAGCTCTTGCCGACAGGGTCGACAAGCGGAAGATGGCCATCTGCACGCAGGCGGGCCTCGCCGTGCAGGCACTCGTGCTCGGCACGGTCGACCTGGCCGGCCACGCCACGCTCGCCGTGGTCTGGTCGCTGTCGCTCGTGCTCGGTGTGGTGAACGCCCTCGACAACCCGGCCAGGAGAGGCTTCATCGTCGAGCTCGTCGAGTCGCCCGACATACCGAACGTGCTGGCGTTGAACACCGCGGTGATGACCGGCTCGCGCATCTTCGGGCCCGCGATCGCGGCCATCTTGGTGAAGCCGATCGGCACCGGCTGGCTGTTCATCATCAACGGCGCGTCGTTCGTGGCGATCCTGCTGCCGATGATCCGGATCAACAGGTCCGAACTGCACCCGTCGCCACCTGCAAGCAGAGGCGGGCAACCGGTCCGCGAGGCGCTCCGCTACGTCCGTCGCAGCCGGCGGATGTTCGTGCTGTTCGTCTGCTTCACAGTCGTCGGCACGTTCGCGTTCAACTACAACGTGTCGCTGCTCAAGCTCGCCGACGATCGGTTCGGCGACAAGACGCTGTTCGGTTGGCTGCTCGCGGCCACCAGTGTTGGCAGCCTCATCGGTTCGCTCGTCACGGCCGGCCGCCACCGTGTTGGTTTCAGGTGGTTCTTCGCCAGCATGATCCTGCTCGGTGCGAGCGGGTTTGCCGTCGCCTGGTCGCCGTCGATCTGGGTGGCGTACCTCGTGAGCGTGCCGCTCGGCGCCGGTGGAGCGGCACTCATCGCCGCGCTCAACGGCATCTCCCAAGTCGGCGCGCCACCGGCGATGCGCGGCCGTCTGCTGGCGCTCGGCGCGGTGGCCTTCCTCGGCACCACGCCGATCGGCGGTCCGGTCACGGGGTGGGTGGCCGACAACGTCAGCGCCGAATGGAGCCTGGCCTATGGCAGCGCGATCACGCTCGTCACGGCCGCGTTCGGCATCCTGGCTCGTAGCCGCTCAACGCGCGCCGAGGTTCCAGGCGGTGAGCACCGGGGTGCCGCGTCGTTCATCGATGACGGCGATGGTGGCGGTGTCGTTGTGGA
>VFMC01000099.1 GCA_006515795.1 Acidimicrobiaceae bacterium
CTGGCAGCAACATGCGTCGCTCCGAAGCCCTCGAGCGGCGACAGATCGTTCACGCCGGGCACATGAGCGAGCAGGGCCACGATGATCGGGGTCGCCACCAGGACGGCCGCAAGCGCGATCGACTTCATCGTCTTGGCGATGCCCTGGCGACCCATGTCGTGAGCGATCAATGCCGGGATCACGTAGCCGACACCCACGAACAGCGGAACGTCGTTCTCCCACAACCAGGGTCCCGATGGCGACAGCTTCAGCATCGCCGCCTGGATCGAGATCGACACGACGGCGAGCACCGTGAACTTCGTGCGCCCGTACAACAGGAACCACCGCGGCAGGACCTTGTTGACGAAGGCGTAGGAGATGAACGCGTTGGCGATCGTGGCGACGATCACCGATGGGAAGATCAAGAAGATCGCCAGGTACCCGGGAACGACGATCGAACCCGTTGTCAGGTGACGACGTTCGTACAGCATCATCGATACGGCGACTCCGGCGATGAACGCGAAACGAACGATCTCGACGGAGAGGAGGTAGTCATGCACCTAGCACGCCACTGAGGTGAGGGCGGCCGACTCATCCGCCTGTTCGAGCTCCTCGGCAGCCCATGGCGCCGCGACCGACTCGAAGTAGTCGAGCATCTGCTCGGCCTGGTGGTGACTGGTCGGTTGCTGGAGGATCATCCGGTCGACGATCTCATCGAGCGACGGATGGTGCTCGTCGCCAAGGTTCAGCACCCGCTCGCGCGGATAACCGTTCTCGAGGATGCGCTCGGTGACCAACGTCTCGTACGCACCGAAGGTGACCAGACGATCGAAGCTCAGGTCGCGCACACCGACGTCAGCGAACTGCATCGCCCGCCGCTGCCGGTCGGCGCGGTTGTTCAAGATGCCGACCGACGTGGTCTTGTCGGTGATGTACGGAACGAGCTTCTCCATTGCCGCGACCATCGACTCGCGGTCGTTCACCGCGAACAGGTTGGCCCAGGTGACGTGCTTGCCGCCGATCGCCAGCTCTTTGATCCGCAGCACACCGGGGTCGGGGTCGGCGCGCACCATTCCGCGCATCGCCACGTCGCGATCGATGCCGAGCATCTCGGAGATGACGATTGCGATCGCGACGTTCTCCTTGAAGGCGATGTAGTCGAACCTGCCGATCTCGTCGTCGGTCACACAATCCGGGTCGGCAACCACCAGCTCGCTGCCGCGCTCGGTCGCCACCTCGCGCATGATCGCGAGGATCTCCACGTTCTGTTCCGAGGTGATCAGGGTCCCGTTCCACGGGCATGTCGACAGCAACGAGCGGGCTATCTCGGGCAACGTCTCACCCATCACGTCCTGATGGTCCTCGCGCACGTTCGTGAGCACGCCGATGTTCGAACGGACGATCATCCGCTCACTGATCGCCTGGTACTCCGGCTTGAGCGCCATGCACTCGATCACCAGTGCGTCCACGTCGGGCGTCACGTACTTGCGGGTGATCTCGATCTGCTCGAGGATCGTCGCCGGCCCGCGGCGGTGGATCGGTTCGTCGACGCCGCGACGGTTGATCACGGCAGCGGCGGTGCCCGTCGACTTGGCGATCGCCACGAGGCCGGCCTCGCGCAACATGCCGGCGATGATCCGCGTGACCGTCGACTTGCCGCGGATCCCGTTCACGTGGATCCTCCAACGCAGCCCATCGACGAGACGCCGGTGGCGGATCGATTCGCGTGTCCACCGGCCCATCAGCGAGCCCACGATCAAGAAACCCGCAAGCAAGAATATGGGCACCGTCGTGTATCGGCCCCCTCCGCGAACCCTTCCATTCCTCTATGTGGGGGGTTCCGGAGCCGATCGTGACCCCAGCGGTCAAGGGCGACCTCGCGAACACCGATGTCAACGCGTTCCACGATCGGTTTTCCGTCGGCGACGGGCAGAGGGAAAGAGGATGAACAGGCAGTCCAAACGTGTGGCGATGCTCCTCGGAGCAGGCGGCCTGGCGACGATGATCGTGCCATCGGGCACGCGCGCCGACTCTGCCAACGCGCCTGTGCACCGGGTGGACCTCACCTTCGTCTGCCTCTCCGCCGGCTCCGTGCGAATCGCCGCGAGCAACGACAGCCCGCTCCCGGTGCAGGTGACTGCCGCCGAGGTCGGGTTGGCGACCACCGCCTCCGACGAGCTCCTGGCACTGTTCCCCCTGCTCGTCCCGGCGAGCAGCCACCGCGTGACCACCCGCGAACTCGCCGTTCCGGCGCACCGCCGCGGTGCGGCCCGTCATGGCCTGCTGCGGGCATTTCACGGCACATTGTCGCCGCGACGATGGACCGACGCGAACGGTCTGACCTACCGCTCGACCGGTGGGGTCGACCTGCAGAACGCCAAGGTCTGCGACACCTCGGCGGATGCCTTCGGCTCGGAAACCGGTACGACCGGAACCACCACCACGAGTGCCTCGCCGAACACCTCCACGGGCACCGCCTCGCCGATCTCCAGCGGGACGACACCGACGACCTCGAGCGCTGCGACCGACGAGCCGAGCTCGCAGGTCGACCCCGTCACGGCCGCGTCGTCGCCACCGGCGGGTCCCGCATCCCCGGCGACGTCGGGCGTCGGTGGAGCGACCGACACCCCGAGCACCACCGCACCTTCGAGAACGACCACGACCACGTCGCCGATCGTAACGACCGCCCCTGCGCCGACGGTCCCCGCGACCACTGCGCCCGCGACCACGGCTCCAGCCACCACCACGACTGCCGCGCCAGGACCGTTCGTCGAGGTCGAGCCGATAAGCGTGCGCAGCACGACCAACTCGCAACTGGCGCCGATGGCGTTCGATCACCGCTCCGACACGGCCTTCGTCACCCAGATGGAGCAAGGCTCGCCGCCGACCTGGGCATGGGTCTCGGCCGACCTCGGGAGGGCGGTGGCGCTGAGCCGGATCGAGTGGATGTGGACGACCGCGGGCTCGGCCGATGACGCGTCGATCCGTACTTCGACCGACGGATCAGCCTGGACGGTGCTGGCGCCGATGATCGATGGTCCACCGGGTCAGTGGATGGGGCACAACACCCCGACGACAGCGCGGTACGTGCGCTTCTACTTCCGCAATCCGCGGCGCGATGCGCAACTCGGCAACCTGGCCGAGGTCCGGATGCTGGCTGCTCCCGATGCCGCCGGGCTGGCCGACCCGACCGCGCCAGCGGCTCCGTACGGTCGGCCATCGATGGAGACACGAGATCTCACGCCGCTGCCGCCCGACCCCGGCACCGCACCGACGGGCACGCTCGCCACGATCGTGGCATCGAATCGCTCGTCGAACTCGGCAGTCGGGTCGTCGAGACGCGCCCTCGACGGTGACGCGACCACAGCGTGGCGCACGTCGATGGCGGTGGCTCCGTGGACCGGATGGGTGAGCTTCGACCTCGGCGTCGTATCACCGCTGCGAACGGTGCAGTGGATGATCTCCCAGCCGGACGCGGCCGACTCGTATCGAGTCCAGGTGTCGGCTGACGGCAGTTCTTGGACCACGGTGGCGATCCAGTCCAACCCAGCTACGGCCGACCAGTGGCTCACGCTCCCGGTGGAGGTGGACGCCCGTCACGTGAGGTTCTACTTCCGCAACCCCGGCCTCGACGCCAACGTCGGACAGCTGAGCGAGGTGCGCATCTTCGTGGCGTGATCGGGCTTGGTCGGCATCAGCCGAAACGGGCGTGCACCACTTCGGCGAGCTGCTCGGCGGTCGCCTGGGCGAGCTCGTGGGTGGCTGCCTCGACCATCACCCGGATCAGCGGCTCGGTGCCACTCGCCCGGATGAGCACACGACCATCTCCGGCCAGGCCCCTCTCGGCTGCACCGATCTCGGCGGAGAGCTCGTCGGCAGCGCGTGGGTGGCGGTGAGCGACCCGCACGTTGAGCAGGACCTGCGGGTAGCTGGTCATCACCTCGGCGGCAAGGTCGGCAAGCCGGCGGTGCTGCTGGTTGACGGACTGGGCCAGGCGCAACCCCGCCAGCAACCCGTCGCCGGTGGTCGCGTGCCGACGGTAGATGATGTGACCACTCTGCTCGCCGCCGATCGACCATCCACCGGCATCGAGCGCTTCCAGCACGTATCGATCGCCGACAGCCGTGGCCACGACCGTGATGCCGGCCGACTCCATCGCCCGGTGGAAGCCGAGGTTGCTCATGACCGTGACCACCACGGTGTTGTCGATGAGCTCTCCCAATTCCATGAGGTGGAGCGCGGCGAGGGCGATGAGGCGGTCGCCGTCGATCACCCGCCCGAGATGATCTACAGCGATCACGCGATCGCCGTCGCCGTCGAAGGCAAGACCGATGTCGGCTCCCTGTGCCACCACGGCCGCGGCGAGCGATCTCGGCGCAGTTGCCCCGCACCTGTCGTTGATGTTCCTGCCGTTTGGCGAAGCGTGGATCACTACCACGCCGGCACCGGCCGCCCGCACGACCTCGGGAGCCACGTGTGACATGGCACCGTTGGCGCAGTCGAGCACGACGCGGAGCCCGGCAAGCCCCTGTGGCGCGCAAAGTGCGAGCAACCTCGCGCAATACGTCTCGCCGGCGTCGGCTTGATCGCAGCGCACCGGCGCGGCGACCTGAACGGGACCAGGAGGGATCGCAACCTCGATCGACCGCTCCACGTCGTCGGTGAGCTTCAAGCCGCCAGCGGCGAAGACCTTCACCCCGTTGTCGTGGTACGGGTTGTGCGACGCGGTGATCATCGCCGCTGGACGTCCAAGGCGCTGCGACTCGGCCGCCAGGCCCGGCGTGGGGAACACGCCCAGCGACAAGGGTGACGCGCCGCCGGCGACGAGGCCGGAGGCGAACGCTTCCTCGAGCGCCGGACCGGATTCGCGGGTGTCGCGAGCGATCAACCAAGAACCGCCCCCGAGCACCGCGGCTGCCGCGTGCCCGAGGCGAGCGACGTAGTCGAGTGAGAGCTCGGTGCCGAACCGACCGCGAACACCGTCAGTGCCGAACTTCATGTCTCGGCCGGAATCGGGCCAGAGCGCCAGATCAGCGCTTGGTGTACTGCTTGGCCTTGCGGGCCTTGACGAGACCGTACTTCTTGCTTTCCTTCTTGCGCGGGTCGCGGGTGAGCAAACCGGCCTTCTTGAGTGCCGGGCGGCTCTCGGGATCGATCTCGACCAGCGACCGGGCGATGGCCATGCGCAGCGCGCCGGCCTGACCGCTGACACCGCCACCATGCATGGTGGCATCGACGTCGTAGCTCTGCTCGGTGTCGGTGACGCGCAACGCCTCGGACACGACCATTCGTTGCACCGCCGTGGTGAAGTAGGCCTCGAACGGCCGGCCATTGATGGTGTGCACTCCGGTGCCCGGGCGCAGCCGGGCTCGGGCTACGGCTTCCTTGCGGCGGCCGGTGGTCTGGGTGAGTGGCTTCGTGGCCATGGTGGTGCAGCTCTTTCCGAGATCCTCAGCGAGCCTTGGCTGCTGCGAGTTCGAGTACGACGGGGTTCTGTGCGGCGTGCGGATGCTCGGCACCGGGATACACCTTCAGCTTCTTGATCTGCTGGCGGCCGAGGGGGCCCTTGGGCAACATGCCGCGCACGCTGAGGCGAATCGCGTCGGCCGGCTTGCGGCCGAGCAGGCTGCCGTAGCTCTCGCTCTTGAGGCCACCGGGATAGCCGCTGTAGCGGTGCACCATCTCGGAGTCGGCCTTGCCGCTGGTGAGCACGACCTTGGCGGCGTTGATGATGACGACGTGGTCGCCCGTGTCGATGTGCGGGGCGAAAATCGGCTTGTGCTTGCCGCGCAGCACCCGGGCCACTTCGGTGCACATGCGACCGAGGATGAGGCCTTCCGCGTCGACGACGTGCCAGGCATGGGTGATCTCGCTTGCTTTCGGGGTGTACGTGCGCATCTCGAATCCTTCGACACCGGGCGCGAGAGCGCCGGGGAACCGTGAAATGATACGGGCTCCTGCCGGAAAGCGGCAAGCGACCCGGCGGCGATTTCCGATCAGGGACAGCCGAACGCGTCGGCGAAGTCGTCGTCGACGTGCGCGACCAGGGCGTCGAGCCAGGCGTCGATGCGCGCCGCGAGGGCATCGGTGCTGTAGTACTGCTCGACCCGGGCGCGGCACGCGGCCCGGTCGATCTGCCCGATGCGGGCAACGGCGGCGATCAGGCCCTCGATGTCGTCGGGCTCGACCAGGAACCCGGTCTCGCCGTCGACGACGATCTCCGATGGTCCGCCGCGGCGGTAGGCGATCACCGGCACACCGCACGCCATCGCCTCGATGGCGACGTTCCCGAACGCCTCGACCCACTTCGGTGTCATCAAGATCGCCGCGCATCCGCCGATCGCTGCTTGGAGATCGTCGGTGGCGAGGAAGCCCTCGTAGGAGACCAGTGCGTCGGGGTGGCGTCGCCATGCTGCATCCCAACACGACTGGTCCTGCATCAACCCCCACACCTTCACCTGCTTACGCGTCTTCTCCGAGACCGCGAACACGTCGTCGATGCCCTTCTCCGCCGAGATCCGGCCGACGAAGCCGAGCACGCCGTCATCGGCGGCTTCGCGCAGGTCGTAGCGCTCGAGCGCGATGCCGCTGCCGACAACCCGCAACTGGTCCGCGAACGGACCGAAGGTCTCGGCCTG
>VFMC01000100.1 GCA_006515795.1 Acidimicrobiaceae bacterium
GAGGTACTTGTAGGCCGAGCTCTCGCCGGCGCCATGGAAGGTGCCGATGATCGGCGCGGTGTGCATGAGCACGGCCGTCTGGGTGGGGCCGGGGGTGAACGGCTCGTGCAAGTGCAAGACGTCGAACTCCTCGTCGGTGAGCGCACGAATGGTTCGCAGCTGGGCCGACGGATCGGGCGCGAGTGGAGCGATCGAGCCGTTGGCCGAGGTTGGCAGGCTGTCGCCGAGAGGGGTGACGAACGTGGCCGGTGGTGGCCCGTCGCACGGGGCGAGCACGCGCACCTCCACACCCATCTTGCGCAGCTCGCGGCTGAGGCCCATCACCTGGGCCTGCACGCCCCCGGGGACCGACAGGCTGTACGGGCAGACCATGCCGACCCGGAGCACCCGTCGACGTTCGGGGGGCGACTCCTCGGTCGGTCCAGGGGACGGGTCGCTCACGAACCGCACGCTACCGTCACGGCATGACCCGCCTGCCCGCCCTCTCCGTCATCGGCACCCCGACCAAGCGATCCGCGTTGCTCGCCGTCGCAGCCGAGGCCGACAGGCTCGGGTTCGCCGGCCTGGCGAGCCCTGGGGTGCACGGCAATCTCGCGCTGTGCGGCTCGCTCTCCCGTTCTGGACCAGCATCCAGCCGATCTATCACAGCCATCCGGCGGAGGTCGCGATCACCGCCGGCCATCTCGCCGAGGTGAGCGGCGGACGGTTCCGGCTCGGCCTCGGCGTGAGCCACGTTCCCGCGATGAAGCGCCTCGGCATCGACACCGGACGCCCGCTCGGCGACATGCGCAACTACGTCGGCGCGATTCGCGCCGCCGAGCGCAGCAGCGGCGCGCTGCCGCCGATCATCATCGCGACGTTGCGCGACAAGATGCTCGCACTCGCGCTCGAGGTGGCCGAAGGCGCGGTGTGGGCCAACGCATCGAGGTCGTACATGCCAGAGCAGCTCGAACAGGTTCCACTGGATCGCCGGTCCACGTTCTCGCTGGCCAACATGGTTCCAACCGTGATCGACGACGATCTCGGCGCAGCCCGGGCGATACATCGTCGCACGCTCGCCGGCTACCTGGGGTTGCCCAACTACCGCAACTACTGGAAGCAGGCCAGCTACGAGCAGGAGATGGTGGCGATCGAGGCTGCCCTCGAGGCCGGCGACCGCGACGCGTTGCCGGCGCTGATGACCGATCGATGGATCGACGACTGCACGATCTCCGGTGGCCCGGCGCAGGTGCGCGATCAGCTGGAGTCGTGGTTCGCGATCGGGGTCACGCCGATCGCGGTGATGTCGTCGACATCGGGCGGCCAGCTGAAGGCGATCGGCGAGTTGTTCGCCCTGTACTCCTGATCGACGGGATCGTCAGGCCCTTGCGGCCGAGTACGGCAACCAGCATCCCGCCTCGAAGTCGTACAGCTTGCACGCCTTCGTGGCCCGGAGGTACTGGCGCAGCGAGAGCCGCAGCGAGCGCACCGTCTCGGGGTACGCCGCGGCGATCGCCGCTGCTGCCTTCGGGAGCTGGTGGAAGGGGATGCGCGCGTCGACGTGGTGCGGCACGTGGACGAAGATGTTGTGGAACCACAGCCGGTTCAGAACCCGCGGGACCCGCAAGATGGTGGTCGATTCCATCTGCCCCTTGTACTGGCTCCACTCGCGACGCGTCCACCACCTGATGTCGGGCGACACGTGGTGCACGTAGACCGTCCACCCGATGATCTGCACGAACAACAGGAACGGCACGACCAGGAGCTTGACCGGCATCCACATCGCGCCGATCCAACCGCCGGTGAACGCACCAAGAACGGCAGCACCTCCAACCACGACGGCCAGCGCAGATCCGAGCGTGATCTTGTCGCGGACGATCGCCCGACGGTGCTTGCCGGCAGCTTTGAACCGCCACATCTTCTCCCACCACACCACCCGGAGGAAGTATGCGCCGGCGCCGAACCACGACCACTCGAGCCTGTGCCGCAGACGGGCCAGGCGACCGAGGGAGCGGTAGTCGTCGGGGGTGAGCGGGTGCCACACGAAGTCGAAGCCCTGGCGGGTGGTGAAGCCGTGATGGACGCGATTGTGGCCGAGGTCCCAGGCGGCCTCCACGTGTGCACTCGGCGTCATGCACAGCTGCGCGATCAACCGGTTCTGGCGCCGCGAATCGACCAAGGCGCCGTGCGAAGCGTCGTGACCGAGCACGAACAGCCCTGACACGGCCAGCCCGGCCAGCGGCCACAGGATGATCAGCGCCCACCACCGGTCGGTGAGCGCGAGGCCCACCAGCGGCGCCACGTGCAGCGACACCGCCTGCAGCAGCACCAGCATCGCCCGCGCCGTCGATCGCTTGTAGCACGAGTCGGGGATGACGGCTCGAACGTCGTTCAGCGAGTGGTTGCGGGGTCGGAGGAGCACTGTGTCGGAACTCATCGAGGTGCACCTTAGCACTGCCTACCGACCGGTCGGTAGGCAGTGCTTTGGGTCGCCGCCGGGCGGATCCGTTCAGCCGCAGATCTCCTTGGCGATGTGGATCCAGAAGTCGGCGGCCAGTCCGAGCGATTCGGTGTCGATCCGCTCGTCGTTGCCGTGGAACCGTGTGCCGAACGACTCCAGGGTCACCTGTGAGGAGAACAAACCGGTGCCGTACGCCACCACCCCACGCTCGCGGAAGAACCTGGCGTCGGTGCCACCGACGATGATCCCCGGCAGCAGCTCGGCACCGGGGTAGGCGACCTGTGTCGCACTGGAGATCGCGTCCCACAGCTGGTTGCCGCGGGGCGAGTTGGTGCTGTCGTTGGTCTGCAGGTGGCTGATCTCCACGTGGTGCACCAGCTCGCCGAGGGCTTCGTGCAGGTGGGCATCGACGTCGGCCTGAGTCGTGCCGGGCACGGTACGGATGTCAACCTCGATGTCGACCAGATCGGGGATGATGTTGGTCTTCTGGCCTCCGTGGGCGACGTTGGGCGAGAACGTGGTGTGCGTGTGGGCATGGCACGTGCGCGCCGCGGCGGGCGGCAACGCCTCGATCGTCGACCAGATCCGAGCCGGGTCGACGAGTCCCGCCTTCACCTCGTCGGGCACCGGCATCGCCGCCACTTGGGCACGCCAGATGTCGTCGATGTGCGCATGCGGCCTGTAGGCGGCAAGCCGACGGATGACCTCGGCGGCCTTCACCAGCGCGTTGTCGGCGCCGAACGGCATCGACCCATGAGCGGGCGTTCCCGCCACCCGCAGTCGGCGCCAGGCGATGCCCTTCTCGCCTGTGTTCACCACCACATGACGCACGCCGTCGGGCGCCACCGACGACCATCCGCCGAGCTCGGTGAGCACGTAGTCGCTCCTCACCGCGTCCCAATGCTGATCGCACATCCACTCGGCGCCAAGACGGCCTCCCGCCTCCTCGTCGGCGACACCGAAGTAGATGAGCGTTCCTTTCGGCCGCCACCCGCTCCGGGTCAACTCGCGGAACGCGACCGCCATCGAAGCGGTCACGTTGAGCATGTCGATGGCGCCGCGGCCCCACACCTCTCCGTCGATCAGCTCGGCACCGAACGGGTCGCGGCTCCACCCCGCCGGGTTCACCGGTACCACGTCGGTGTGCCCCATCAGACAGAGGGTGGGGGCTGACCGATCCGACCCCTCGATGCGCGCCACCACCGACCCCCGTCCGGGGAGCGATTCGAACTGCTCGATGCCGACACCACTCCCGTGCAGATAGTCGCCGAGCAGCAGCGCGTTCCGCGTCTCGCCTCCCGACTCGGGAGTTCCGTCATTGACGCATTCGTTGCGGATGAGGGCCTGGAGGAGTTCGACCGTGGGTCCGGTGAGGTCGGGGTTCATCGCCGCATTCGATCGCGTCCGTCACCGAGGTGCAAGACGCCGTCATGCCCGTCGCCCGACGAGCACAGTGAAGCGACTCGGGGCGCGCTGCGACCGCAGCCGCGCCTGCCACGGTCGCCAGGCCCACGCCCAGCCGTACCACGTGTGGTGACGCCGCCATCGAAGCCCGAGCGACCCAGCCAAGTGGTGGAGCATCGCCGGTGTGAGATAGCCGATCGACGGCAGCGAATCGGAGCGGGTCCCGAACCGCCGCTCGAAGTCGAGCCGGCGCTCGGCCACCATCGCCTCGCCCGCCGCAGTGTGCCGGTAGATGGGTGAGTCGAGCACGATGATCCGCCCACGCGGTGCGAGCACGCGAAGCGCTTCGACCAGGGTGCGGTGGTAATCGCACGAGTAGTGGAGGCTCGCGTTGAACACCACGACGTCGGCCGACCCGTCGCCGAACGGCATAGCATCCATCTCGGCCTGCATCCGGGGGAAGGAGTGTTCGAAGTGCCGCGCCGCGCCGAGACCGTCATCAGGGTCGACGCTGAGATCCACCGCGTACGGGTGGTGCCCGAGATCTGCCAGGCGGTTCGACAGCCAACCGACGCCTGCGCCGATGTCCACCACCTCGAGCGCCGGCGGTGCAGGCCCCACAGCACGGCGACGAACCGTGGTCCAGCTGCGCCGACGGAGCTCCCACTGCGACTCGAGCGGACCGCCGGGAGTCGGCTCGGGCAGCCGACGGAAGTACCCCGGGTCGGCCGAGGCGCGGCCCTCGGCGATGCGGATCGCGGTGTAGTCGGCGAGGAACGCCTGGAAGTGCGCGGCCCGTTCAGCGGGGAGGAACCGATGGATGCCGTCGACCTGGCGGTACTCCGCGCCACAAGCCGTGCAGAGCAGAGCCCCCGCATGGGGGCACAGCGCTCGGCGACACGACGGACAGGCGAGGTCGATCACCCGGCAGGCCCACTGCCGTCCGTCGTGGACCTGCCAAGGTGAGCGCGCACCGAAGCATTCGAGCGCGTCGCGCCGCCCCGGCGCAAGAGCAACGCCAGGGCCGACGAGGGCTCAGGCGATACGGGTCATCAGCGCAGTGTTGCCGCTGCCCGGGATGAACAGATCGCCGGCCGCGGATACGCGTTGCATGTAGCCCTGATCGTTGTTGGAGATCGACTGCGACTTGTCGACCGCGGTCATGTCGTCGAGCACGCTGATCCACGAGACCGACCCGAACGTCCCGTAGAGGTCTGTGTAGAACGACACCGTGGAGCCGGTGAGTCCCGATGCGTACTCCGCCATCTCCACGCTCCACGCCATTGCCTCACCTACCTTGCCGAGCGCGGTGACTGCTGTGGTGATGTAAGCCACGGATCCGACGGCCGGAGGGCCTCCGTCGCCGCGGCCGCCCGACACCAGGGTGCGCATCGAGTCCTGTCCGGGACCGGTCACCCAGTCGGCCGCTCGATTGACGAGAGCCTGGTACTCGGTGTCGGCGATCAGCCCTGCCGCTTCCTCTGCGAAGTGGGCGTGGCTCTCGACCATCGCGCTCCAGCCGACGCTGCCGAGGGGAACGCCGTAGAGGCCCAGCCAGCACGACACGTCGAGACCCGACTTGGCGTTGACGTGGGCAGTGACTTCCGAGGCCCAGGCCAGGGTCTCGGCCTGCGGACCACGCAGGTTCAGTGTTCGCGAGAACAGCAGCATGACAACGACCCCCTCGATCTCGTGGCTCCCGATGAGCGACGACGTTCGACATGTTCGTCACACGGCGCGAACGAATCGCGAACAGGTACGCGGGCACCCCTGGACGCCCACGCCAGGCTCATCTAGCGTTGCCTCCCCGACAGTTCCGCGAAGACCGCGAGACAGGAGGAGACATGGGCGCGCCAGCCGTGACCGACACCGTGGTCGGCTCCTCTGCGCACCTGTACGCGATCCAGGCCGACATCCAGGCCGACATCCAGGCCGACATCCCGGCCGACATGGCGGCCACAGGGCCCGTCCACATCTCGTTGCTCGGTGTCGTTCGCGGCCACTGCGGAGCCACCGAGGTGGTGCTCGCCGGGAGTCAGCCACGACTCGTCCTGGCCTTGCTCGGCCTGAACCACGGCCGACCGGTGAGGGCAGATGAGCTGGCCGAGATGCTCTGGCCGGAGGGCCGCGCCCGCCATTGGGAGGGCGCCATTCGCGGCGTGATCAGCAAGCTCCGGGCCTTCCTGAGCGAGTTGGGGCCAGCAGCGCCCAGGCTCGACAACGTCGGGCACACCTATCGCCTCGTGTGCGGCGATCACGCGACGATCGACATCTGGCATGCGGAGCGACAAGTCGCCGAGGCCGCATCCCACATGGCGGCCGGACTGGCCGGCGAAGCCGCAACCGTTGCCGAGCGTGCCGCAGTCGTTCTGACCGACAGGTTGCTCCCGGGCCACGACGGCGAGTGGCTCGAAGCTTGGAGAGAGCAGTTCTCCGCGATGCGCCGACGCGCGCTCCGGCTCGCGGCCGTCGCCAACACAGCGTGCGGCGATCACGACAAGGCGATCCGCCTCGCTGCCGATTCCGTCTCAGACGATCTCTACGACGAGGAGAGCCATCGCGTGCTCATGGCTGTCCATCTCGCTGCCGGAAATCGCGCCGCCGCCCTGCGCGCCTACGGCAACTGCAGGAGGGTGCTCGCCGAAGATCTCGGAGTGTCACCTTCGGCCGGGTGGGATCGCGCCTCCACCGCGGCCGACTCGCCGACTGCTGCCCCTCGTCGAGGACAGGCCGTTCGTGGGCCGCGACCCGGAGCTGGCGGTGATCGCGGAGTGCTGGGAGGCGGCACGCAGCGGTTCCCGCCAGGTAGTCCTCGTCCGCGGTGAAGCAGGGATCGGGAAGACCCGAACCGGGTTGGAAGCGGTCAGGCGGATGGAGGCTGCCAACGTTCTCTACGGTCGCTCGAGCGCCGAGCAGATCATCGCCTTCGAGCCCTTCGTCGAGGCGATCGGCCGCTTCGCCGAGCGCATCGGCGACGACGAGGTCGCCAGGCTGATCGACGGGTTCGAACCGGAGATCGTCTCGCTGGTGCCGTCGCTCGCCACCCGGCACCTCCACCAACCACTGGTGAGAGATCTGGGCGATTCGCCTCCGAGCACCCGCCCGACCCTCTTCGAGTCGATCACCGCTGTCCTCGCGCGGGTCACCCGGGCGCCGACCGTTCTCGCTCTCGACGACCTCCAGTGGGCCGATCAGTCGAGCCTGTCGATGCTCCGTCACGTCGTCCGCCGACTGGACCAGGCGCACCTGCTCGTTCTCGTCACCTATCGCGATGACTGCCGACCCAGCGCGGCGATGGCCGACGCGATCAGCGACCTGCATCGCACCGACGGATGCCGTTCCGTGCGTCTCGGCGGGCTCGGAGTCCACGACATCGCCGACCTGTTGCGCCTGGCCGCCGTCCCCAACGCCGATCAGGTCGGCGAGGTGCTGCGCGAACGTACCGGGGGCAACAGCTTCTACGTCACGCAGGTGCTGTCCGCCGCCGCCGAGGCACCCGCGGCGCGCGCCTCGTTCGACCCGCTCCACGTACCCGACAACGTGAGCGAGGTGATCAGACATCGCACCGCCACGCTCTCCGCCGCGGCCCAGCAGGTGCTGGCAATGGCTGCAGTGATCGGTACCGGAGTACCTCGCCGCTATCTGGAACCGGCCATCGAAGTTGTCGGTGGCTCGGTCGACGCGGTGGAGGAACTGATCGGCCGGCGGTTTCTCCTCGAGGACGTTCGTGGCGATTTCGGCTTCGCCCATGGAATCGTGCGCGACGCCGTCTACGGAGGGCTTTCGCTCAGCCGTCGGCGGCAGCTTCATCGCGCCGTCGCCTCCGCACTGCTGGCGCACGGCACCGGCAAGGACCTCCACGTCGGCGCTGCGCTCGCGCACCACCTCGATCTGGCCGTTGATCCGTCGAGCGACGCGATGCTGGCCGACGCGTGTCGGAAGGCCGGCGATCATGCCATGGGCATCTGGGCTTACGAACAAGCAGCCGGCTTCTACCGGCGTGCGCTCGCGGCGCACCGGCGATGCGGGCCGGACAGCGATACTGCCAGCGTCGCTGTCACCATGGCCGACATCGACAGAGCGACGTTGCTGGGCGACGTCGTCGAACGCATCACAGAGACCTGCACGCCAGCCGATCGACCCGTCGGGACCGACCAAGATTTCCCGCTGGAAGATCTGGCCGCGCTAGACCGCGTACGGATCCCAGGCGGGATCGGCTGACTCGAGATGGGTCATGAGATGCCCGACCACGAGCGTTGGAGCTAGGCCGGATTCGTCGCTCGACTGGAGGCTCGGGGTGAGCGCCGATGGCGCGGATGCGGTCCAGGTGGTCATGCCCGGCTCGAGGGAGTTGAACCGCTCGGCGAGCGGGCGCAGATCGACCCTCGGCAGGGGTCGGCGCGACTGGTACTGCACCCAGCTCTCATATCGATCGACGTAGCTGTAGCGATTGCCATGCACCAGCAGAAGTCGCAGGCAGGTAGTCGCGTTGTTCACCGCCATCGGGTGAACGCCGGCGAAAGCATCCGAAGCGAAGCGGTGGCCACCCCGGCTCGGTTCGGCGTCGCCGATCTTCACAACCGCGAGGTCGATGTCGGCGCGCTCCTCGATGATGATCGCACCCGCATCGAAGGCGGCCTCACTTGCGACGAGTTGCGCGTCCTCCTCCGCCCACAGATCGCGGAAGCGCTCGGGTTCGACCGCGATCGGGATGACCAGCTCGAGCATCGCTTCGTACAGCACGGCGCATTGCTCTTCGTAGGGGCCGACGAGGTGCGCAGCGAGCGGCGAGCGTTCCGGGTGGGCGTACGTCCAGATCGCCATCGAGGCACGCGCCGCCTGACGATGCCGGTAGGTGGCGAAGTCGCCGGCCGCGGCAACGTCGGTGAGCAGAGCTTCGTGCTCGATGGCGGAGTCGGGATCGACGAGGGCGAGCATGGCGACGAGGCCATCTTGATCGAAGTGGTTGTTGGTCACCACCTCGGCGCCAGGATCGTCGCCGCGACGGATGAACCGGAACGCCATCTGCGCCGACAGATCGGCGGCGAGCCCGGGCGGCTGGGCGATGCCTGGCCAGTGCGTCAGGGTCAGCACCGTGGCCGCGTTCGGTGATCCGTCGACAACGACGTTCGGAACGTCGATCGTCGAGTTGTACTCGCGGAAACGCATCGACACCCCGTTCGGCCATCCAGCTGGCTCGTACAGTACGACTTCCGCGGCGACGGCGCCCCGACCGGGTCGAGTGGGCCTCGACACCCATTAGGGTTGTGTCGGAGGTGCCGTCGGAGTGGCCATCGTCTGGACCGTGATCTGTGTACTGCTTCTCGCAGTCGAACTGCACCACCTCGCCTTCTTCGCCCTTTTCGGCGCAATCGGAGCAGCGGCTGCCGCGGTCGTCGCCGTGATCGCGCCGTCGGTGGTGCCGTTGCAGATCGTGGTGGCCGCGGCCGTCGCAGCAGTCGGAGTGGTCGCCGTTCGACCGTTCGTGAGCCGGGCCTTCGCCCGGCGCGGCCCGAACCTGCGCATCGGGGGCGTGCACGGTGGTCTGATCGCCGCCAGAGGACTCACCCTCGACGAGGTCGGTTCCGATTCCGGCCACGTCCGCCTCCTCGGCGAGACGTGGCTGGCAGTCACGAGCTACGGGGGACCGATCCCAGCCAAGACCCCGGTGATCGTCACCAACGTCGTCGGGACGACTCTCACCGTGAGACCCGCTCAAGACCACTTGGAGCTCCCATGATCGCAATCAGTTCGTTCGGCATCAGCGCCTTCGTCGTCTTGGTTCTCTTGGTGCTGGTCCTGCTCGTCATGCTGCGCAACATGGTCAACATCGTGCAGCAGGGCGAGGTCGGTGTGGTCAAGCGTCTCGGCGAGTACCGCAAGACGCACGAGCCGGGCTTGGTGATCATCGGCCCGTTCATCGACTCTCTGCAGCGTGTCGACATGCGCGAGATCCCGGTACCGGGCGACCGGCAGGAGGTGATCACGAGGGACAACGTGGTGGTCACGGTCAACGCGACGATCTTCACCCAGATAGTCGACGCCAAGCAGGCGCTGTTCAGCGTGGCGAACTTCGGCATCGCGATCGACGCGTTGGCCCGTACCGCGTTGCGTTCGGTGATCGGCACGTTGTCGCTCGACGAGGCGCTGTCGGAGCGGGAGCGGATCAACACCGACGTGCAATCGCAGATGGAAGTCGTGACCGACAAGTGGGGCATCCGCATCGCCCGGATCGAGATCGTCGAGATCACTCCCCCGCCCAAGATCCTCGAGGCGCTGGCCCTGCAAAAGCAGGCCGACCAGGAGAAGCGGGCCAAGATCTTGCAGTCCGAGGGCGCTCAGCAGGCGGCGATCAACGTCGCCGACGGTTCCGCCAAGGCGGCGATCAGAGCTGCCGAGGGTGAGCGCGAGGCGGCGATCCTGCGCGCCCAGGGCAACCGCCAGGCGTTCATCCTCGAAGCCGAGGGTCGCGCCCAGGCGATCTCGACCGTGTACCACGCGATCAGGGAAGCGAACCCCGACCCTTCACTGATCGCGATCTTGCAACTCGACACGCTGAGCAAGTTCGCCGAGAGCGACAACACCAAAATCGTCGTGCCCTTCGAGAGCGCAGCGCTTCTCGGAGCCGCCCAGGCGTTGCGGTCCGTGCTCGATTCGGTGCCCAGCAGCTGACACCTCGCTCGGGTTGCCGGCCGCGGGGAACCGGACGAGCAGGCGCGGTGTCAGGACGGGTGAAACTGAACCACCATGGACGACGTCGACGAGACGCCCGATTCGGTGCTGGCGGCTCGCGCCCGCACTGGCGATGCGGCCGCCTTCGGCGCGCTCGTCGTCCGCCACCAGCCGGCGGCGATCCGGCTGGCCACGATCGTCGGCGGCTCGCTCGACGACGCGGCCGACATCGTCCAGGAGGCGTTCGTGAAGGCCTACAGGGCACTACCCCAACAGCGCGACCTCGTTTCAGCGACACCACTCGACCCCGAAGCGGTGGCCCTCGCCACGACCGACGCGCAGTTGCTCATCGCCGCGTTGGCGCGCCTCGGCGAGCGTGACCGTCAGGTCATCGGCTTTCGCTACTTCGCCGGGCTCACCGAAGCGGAGACCGCTACAGCGCTTGATGCAGCGGCCGGCACGGTGAAGTCACGAACGGCACGAGCCCTGGCCCGGTTGCGCCAAGAGCTCGACAGATCTGGGGTTCGTGGTGACTGACACGCTCGAACATCGGATCGAGGCGTTGGCCGGGCAGATCCCGTGCCCACCGGCGCAGCCGTTCGCCGATGAGGTGCTGCGGCGGATCTCGTCGGCGTATACACCGCCGCGACGGTCCGCGACACCTCCGATTCGACGCAGGTTCACGATCGCGATGGCAGTCGCGGTGATCGTTGGCAGTGTGATGGTCCTACCCGGACCGCGCGGCGCCGTGGCTCGCTGGTTCGGCTTCGACAGCGTGCGCATCCAACCGAGCCAAGTTCCGACCACGACTGCGGTCGGCGGCGGATCGATGCCCGATCTCGGGGCAGCCGTCTCGGCCGCTGATGCGAAGCGCGTCAGCGGTCTGCCGTTGCCGACGCCGCCTGTCCTCGGCGAACCGACATCGATCCACGTCCTCGACACGGAGGGCATCGTCCAGGAGGCGTTCGTGAAGGCCTACAGGGCACTACCCCAACAGCGCGACCTCG
>VFMC01000101.1 GCA_006515795.1 Acidimicrobiaceae bacterium
TGTCGCTCACCGGACCGAAGGTGTCCTCCGACACGATCACGCCGGTGGTGGCCAGCATGCCCATGCCGGTGAGCGCCACGAGGTACAGCGAGAACACCAGGTTGCCGCCGCCGAGGGCAAGCGACACCCCGATCGCGATCGCGATCGCGATCACGGCGTAGACCGAGCTCTCGAGCCCGTATGCGGTACCCGCCAGCACGACTGTGGCGGGCCCCGTCTCGGCGCTGGCGGCGATCTCCTTCACCGGGGTGAAGTGCGTGGCCGTGTAGTACTCGGTGAGGCGGCTGATGAGCTGCGCCAGCACGAGGCCGATCCCGACGGCGCCGAAGCAGCGCCAGCCGGCGTTGAAGTAGTCGTTGCCCACGTAGGCGAGCGACACGATGAGCGTGCCGACGAGCGTAAGCGAACCGGCGACGAGGAAGCCCTTGTTGATCGGCTTGAGTGCGTTGGTCTCGCCCACTTTCGCCTTCACCGCGAACACGCCGGCGATCGACGCGATCACGCCGATGGCGCGAGCTGCCAGTGGGAAGACGAGGCCCAGAGCAGGGTTGGCGCCGATCGAGTTGAAGGCGGCAACGCCGAGGATGATCGAGGCGACGAGGGTGACCTCGTAGCTCTCGAACAGGTCGGCGGCCATACCGGCGCAGTCGCCCACGTTGTCGCCGACGTTGTCGGCGATGGTGGCGGGGTTGCGGGCGTCGTCCTCGGGGATACCGGCTTCGACCTTGCCGACGAGGTCGGCGCCGACGTCGGCAGCCTTGGTGAAGATGCCGCCACCGACTCGCAGGAACAACGCCAGCAGCGAGCCGCCGAAGCCGAAGCCGATGAGGATCACCGAGCTGGTGTTCTGGAACACCATGATGATGAGGGTGGCGCCGAGCAGGCCGAGACCGACGGTGAACATGCCGGCGACCCCGCCGGTGCGGAACGCCACCGTCAGCGCCTTCGGCAAGCTGTTGGTGAGTGCCGCTGCAGCCGTGCGGACGTTGCCGCGGGTGGCGAGGGTCATGCCGATGTATCCGGTGAAGCCGGATGCAAGGCAGCCCATCACGAACGCCATCGTGCGCCACAGGCCGGCCTGAGCGAACGACAGTGCTTGCGCACCACCTGGCTTGTCGATCGCCGTCGACGTGAGGAACACGATCGCGGCAAGCGGTACCAGGATGACCGCGATGGTCTTGAACTGACGCTTGAGGTACGCCGCCGCGCCCTCTTGGATCGCCTTGGCGATCTCTTGCATCTTCGGGCTGCCCGGGTCGGCCGCCATGACGTTCCTGGCGAGGCCGAAGCCGACGCCGATCGCGAGGAGCGCGGCCGCAACCGACAAGTACAGGACAGCCCACTCACCGCCCTTCAGCTGGAACACCTGGTAGCCGCCTTCGGCAAGAATTGATGCTGACACCGCTCGACCTTGTGGGTTTGGGGCGCGACCGTCGTAGACGCGCCGTTGGTGGAAACGTGGAGAGTGTAGGGACTTTCGCGTGTGACGCACGAAATGTCCGCGTACCAGCGCGGAGTTCGTCTCGGCGGCATCGCGGGACTACCGTTCGCTGCGCACTCTGCAGTTCGAGGAAAGCTGTCACCACATGGCTCAGACAATCCCGCCTGGCACGCCGGCGGCGCCCGCCACACCATCGAGCGCTCGTGAACCGGTGACCGCAACGGCCGTCGGCACGAGGAGGCGGAAAAACTTCCTGCTCGACCTGTACGGAACTGCCGTCGGCAAGAAGTACGTGATGGCGATCACCGGAATCATGGGGATCGGCTACATCGTGGCCCACATGGTGGGAAACCTGAAGATGTACCTCGGCCAGGACGCCGACGGCATCTACGCGATCGACCACTACGGCGAGTTCCTCCGCGAGCTGCTCGTGCCGATCCTGCCGCGCACGGTGACGCTGTGGATCCTGCGTAGCGGGCTGATCCTCGCGCTGGTGCTCCACCTCCATGCGGCGTACTCGCTCACCGTGCTGAATCGCAGGTCCCGGCCGGTGAAGTACCAGAGCGCTCGCGATTACCAGATCGCCAGCTTCGCCAGCCGCACCATGCGGTGGACGGGAGCCATCGTGCTGCTGTTCATCGTCTGGCACCTGCTCGACCTCACCGGAGGTCAGGTGAACCCCGACTTCGTTCGCGGTGCCACGTACCGCAACGTCGATGCCAGCCTCAGCCGGGTGCCGGTCGCGGCGTTCTACGTGCTCGCCAACATCGCCCTCGGCGTGCACCTGTACCACGGCACCTGGAGCCTCTTCCAGTCGATCGGGTGGTCCAGCCCGCGGTTCAACGCATGGCGCCGCGCCCTGGCCACCGGCCTTGCCACCGTCGTGGTGGTCGGCAACGTCTCGTTCCCCGTCGCCGTCCTCGCCGGCATCGTCAAGGTCTGATCGGAAAGCACACGATGACTACTGATGTGATCACTTCCGCGATGACGGATGCGTCGAGCGCCAAGCTCGCCGGCAAGTCGCCGATCGCGGCGGTCCCCGAGATGTGGGAGACCTTCAAGAGCGACATGAAGTTGGTGAACCCCAACAACAAGCGCAAGTTCAAGGTGATCGTGGTGGGCACCGGCCTCGCCGGCGCATCGGCGGCGGCCACCCTTGCCGAGCTCGGGTACCAGGTCGACGCGTTCACGTTCCACGACTCGCCGCGCCGTGCCCATTCGATCGCCGCGCAGGGTGGCATCAACGCGGCCAAGAACTACAAGGGCGACGGCGACTCGGTCCATCGGTTGTTCTACGACACGATCAAGGGTGGCGACTTCAGGGCCCGTGAGTCGAACGTGCACCGCCTTGCCGAGGTCAGCGTCGACATCATCGACCAGATGGTCGCCCAGGGCGTTCCATTCGCCCGCGAGTACGGCGGTCTGCTCGACAACCGCAGCTTCGGCGGCGCCCAGGTCAGTCGCACGTTCTACGCGCGGGGCCAGACCGGTCAGCAGCTGCTGATCGGTGCCTATCAGCAGATGGCCCGTCAGATCGGCCTCGGTACGGTGCGGCTGTTCAACCGCTGCGAGCTCGTCGACACCGTCGTCATCGACGGCCGCTGTGCGGGCATCGTCACCCGCGACCTCGTGACCGGGCACGTCCAGTCGCATGCCGCGCACGCCGTGGTGCTGTGCACCGGCGGGTACGGCAACGTGTTCTTCCTGTCCACCAACGCGATGATGTGCAACGTCACCGCGGCGTGGCGTGCCCACCAACGTGGTGCGTTCTTCGCCAACCCGTGCTACACGCAGATCCATCCGACGTGCATCCCTCAGGCAGATGACACGCAGAGCAAGCTCACGCTGATGTCGGAGTCGTTGCGCAACGACGGCCGCGTGTGGGTGCCGGCGCAGGCGGGCGACGAGCGGTCGGCTGCCGACATCCCGGAAGGCGAGCGCGACTACTACCTCGAGCGGCTGTACCCGAGCTTCGGCAACCTGGCTCCGCGCGACATCTCGTCGCGTGCCGCCAAGCGTGCCGTCGACAGCGGGCGCGGTGTCGGACCGCTGAAGAACGGGGTGTTCCTCGACTTCTCCGACGCGGTCGCGCGCCTCGGCAAGGAGGTCGTGCAGGAGCGCTACGGCAACCTGTTCGAGATGTACGAACGCATCGCCGGGGAAGATCCGTACGCGGTGCCGATGCGCATCTATCCGGCGAGCCACTACACGATGGGCGGGCTCTGGGTCGACTACGAGTTGATGACCACGGTGCCTGGTCTGTACTGCGCCGGCGAGGCCAACTTCAGCGATCACGGCGCCAACCGGCTCGGCGCCTCGGCGCTCATGCAAGGTCTTTCCGACGGCTACTTCGTGTTGCCCTACACGATCGGCAACTACCTGGCGCCGATGTTGAACAAGCCCACTCCCGGCGTCGACCATCCGCAGTTCAAGGCCGCCGAGGCCGAGGCCCGCCAACGGTTCCAGGGCTACCTCGACATCAACGGCACCCGCTCGCCCGACTGGTTCCACCGTGAGCTCGGCAAGATCATCTGGAACCACTGCGGCATGGAGCGCACCGAGCAGGGCCTCGAGCAGGCACTCACCGAACTGCCGGCGCTCTACGCCGAGTTCCAGAAAGACCTCCGCGTCACCGGCGACGGCTCGTCGCTGAACCAGACGCTCGAGAAGGCCGGCCGCGTCGACGACTTCTTCCAGCTCGGCATGCTGATGTGTCGCGACGCGCTCGAGCGCAGGGAGAGCTGCGGTGGGCACTTCCGTTCCGAGTTCCAGGACGACGAGGGCGAGGCCAAGCGCGACGACGAGCACTTCGCCCACGTCGCCGCCTGGGAGTGGACCGGCGATCCGATGCGGGCCACCCGCAACGTCGAACCACTCGACTTCACCACCGTCCACCTCGCCACCCGGAGCTACAAGTGAGCCGCCACCTCTCCGACATCAAGCTCAAGATCTGGCGTCAGGCCGGCCCCGAGGCGGCCGGTCGATTCGAGAGCTACCTGGTCGCTTCGATCAGTGACGAGGCTTCGTTCCTCGAGCTGCTCGACGTGCTCAACGAGCAGCTGATCAGCGAAGGCCGCGAGCCGGTCGTGTTCGACCACGACTGCCGTGAGGGCATCTGCGGCACGTGTTCGCTGATGATCGATGGCCAGGCACACGGCCCCCAGCGCGGCACGGGCTTCGACCGGATCGTCGAGTCGGGCGGGTACATCACCGCCGACACGGGTGGTGCCCCCGATGCCAACCTCATCCCGATCCCGAAGCCGGTCGCTGAAGCGGCGATGGATGCGGCCGCCTGCATCGGCTGTGGCGCATGCGTCGCGGCCTGTCCGAACGGCGCGGCCAACCTGTTCACCGCCGCGAAGGTGGCTCATCTCAACCTCCTCCCACAGGGGCAGGCCGAGCGCTTCAAGCGGGTGGAGGCGATGGTCGAGACGATGGACCAGTACTTCGGTTCGTGCACCAACCACGGTGAGTGCGAGGCGGCGTGTCCCAAGGAGATCTCGATCGACGTGATCGCGCTCATGAACCAGGACTACCGCAAGGCCAAGTTCAAGAACCGCAAGACGCTCTCGCGCCGGTGAACGCCGGGCTGATCGGCACCCGATCAACGCCAGCTCAGCGTCCGATCAGACTCTCGTACCGATTCGTGGCCAAACCCTCACCGTGATCGAGGGTGAGGTCGAGCCAAAGACCGCCGGGAGCATCCGGCACGACGAACTGGATGGTGCCCACCCGGACGCAATCGTCGGGTGGGATGTCGCCGGTGAACCGCCAGGTGTGTCGACCACCGGGCCACCGCAGCGCTGCCGTGCACTCGGCGTGTTCGAGCGTGTGATGGGCGTCGCTCACGACGTGGATGTCGAGGGCGATGCCGGCGCCGACCGCGACCCGGTCGGCCAGCCGGTCGGCGACGACGATCACCGGCCGGCAGGCGTCGGTGACTGCTGCGAAGGCCAGCTTCGGTCTTCGCTCGTGGTCGAGTATCGACGACGAGATCCTCGGCGACGGGTCGGCGAGCGACGACAGGCAGAACCCGCCTGTCGGTCGGTACTTCAGCCGGCGCAGCGTCTCGATGTGATGGCGCAACAGGTCGGACTGGTAACGCTGAGTTGCCTGCTTCCAAGATTCGAAGGTCGTGTGCCCGGTGACCGGAACGTACTGCGCCATCAGCTCGCGCTGCAGCCCGCCGTGGGCCACCAGCTCGTCCCAAGGAAGTTCCGGCCAGGCCTCTGTGGCGATGAACTCGTGCGAGTCGGGAACCGACTGCGAACCGAACTCGCTGGCGAATCCGACCATCCGCGGCAGCAGCGCGGCGAACCCGGCCAGATCTCGCGCCTCGCCGCGCCCCCAACCGAATCGGAGGTGGGTGTCGGTGCCTTCCAACTGCGGGAGGTGCGGGGCGACGCCGCTGTTGGCGATCACCGGTCGCGACTCGTCGATCTTCTCGATCGCCCGCTTGACCCACCGGTCGAGGATGGTCTTGTTCCATGTGGGCAGCTGCTGGCTCACCGCGCCGACCTCCGGTGTGTCGTGCGCGCACCACAGCATGATCGAGGGGTGATGGCCGAGCACGTCGACAGCGGCGCGGGCCTGTTCGACCGCTTGCCGGCGGACAGCGCGCACGAACCTTCCGTGGAGCGGGAAGTCCTGCCACACCAACATCCCGATGCGATCGGCAGCGGCATAGAAATCGGGGGGAGCGATGTGGCCCTTGGCGCGGATGAGATCGAGTCCGGCCTCACGGGCGAGCGCTACGTCGTGGGCGATCGCGGTGGCATCGCTAGTGGCGAGGTCGATGTGGGCGGGAGGCATGTTGATGCCCTTGGCGAACAGTCGTTCCCCGTTGACCGACACGATCCAGTCGTCGACCGAGATCTCGCGCAGGCCGGTGCGAACGGCGTGTTCGTGGCTGGCGACGCCATCGACGGCGAGAACCACGCGCACCTCGTGCAAGGGTTGATCGCCGAGCGACCACGGCCACCACAGCGCCGGTTTGGCAACGTCGAGGGTCCAGGCGATGTCGTTCATGCCCTTCGCCAGAGAGTGGTCCTGCTCGGCCATCACCGTGTCGTCGACAAGTGTGGTCACCGTGACAGAACGGGCCGCGTCGCTGTCGAGGCGGGCGTGCAGGCGCAGATGCGCCCGTGTGTCGTTGGCGTCGCGGCACAGCACCCGGCAGCGGTCGATGCGTGCCGGTCCGGTGAGGTCGACCGTCACGTGACGCCACAGTCCGCCGGGGTTCCACGCGCCGTCGACCGAGCCGTCGTCCTGATACGCGCCGGTGAGGTTGCGCCGCTTGCGGGGATCACGTTGCGGGGCCGAGACGACCTCGACGGCGAGGATGTGATCGGGCGTCAGCCGGGTGAGGTCGGTGATGTCGAAGCTGTGCGGGAAGAAGTACCCCTCCGGGTCGCCAAGGTAGGCGCCGTCGAGCCAGACGTCGGCCTGGTAGAAGACGCCGTGGAGTGTCACGAAGGCACGGCGACCGGGTGGTGGAGGGTCGAGCTGGAACCGCGTTCGGTACAGCAGTGGACCGTCGGTCGTCGCGAACGGTGGCTCGTGACGCCAGTGCCCGGGCACGGAGACGGTGGGCCACGACCCGTCGTCGTAGTGGAGGCCGAGCGCGGTCCGGCGGACCTCGTCGTCGGCGCCCGAAGCTCGCCAGACGCCGCTGAGGTCCATGGCCGCAGCGTAACCAGCACGGGTCGGCCCGGCTGTTGCGATCGGCCTGCTCCACGAGGTCGGGGTAGGGTCGAACCATGACGACACACCCGAACCCGTCACCCGATCCGGCCACGCTGGGGGAGCTGAAGGCGTCGGGTTGGAAGTCGATGCCGGTGAAGGAGGAGATCCGCCGCAACGCCGTGGCTCGCATCGCTGCCGGCGAACCGCTGTTCGATGGTGTGATGGGTTACGAGCACACGGTGATGCCGCAGCTCGAGAACGCGCTGCTCGCCGGTCACGACGTGATCTTCCTGGGCGAGCGCGGCCAGGCGAAGACCCGCATGATCCGGTCGCTCACCGGGCTCCTCGACGAGTGGATCCCGATCATCGCCGGCAGCGAGATCAACGACGATCCCTACGCGCCCGTCAGCCGCCATGCCCGCGACCTCGTGGCGGCCGAAGGTGACGACACGCGGATCGCGTGGGTGCACCGCGACTCGCGTTTCGGCGAGAAGCTGGCCACCCCCGACACGTCGATCGCCGATCTCATCGGCGAGGTCGACCCGATCCGGGTGGCCGAGGGCCGCTACCTGAGCGACGAGCTCACCTTGCACTACGGCCTGGTGCCCCGCACCAATCGCGGTATCTTCGCGATCAACGAGTTGCCCGATCTGGCCGAGCGCATCCAGGTCGGCCTGCTCAACGTGCTCGAAGAGCGCGACGTGCAGGTGCGCGGCTACAAGATCCGGCTGCCGCTCGACGTGATGCTGGTGGCCAGCGCCAACCCCGAGGACTACACGAACCGGGGTCGGATCATCACTCCCCTGAAGGATCGCTTCGGCAGCCAGATCCGCACGCACTACCCGCTCGATGTCGACACCGAGGTTGCGATCATGCGCCAGGAGGCTCGCCCCGGGTCGGTGGGCGACGTGCACGTCGCGGTGCCCGACTACATCGAGCGCGTCGTCGCCACGTTTTCGCAGATGGCCCGGGCGAGCAACCAGGTGAACCAACGCAGTGGTGTCAGCGTGCGGCTGTCGGTCAGCAACATCGAGGTGCTCGGCGCCAACGCCTTGCGCCGGGGCCTGCGGGCCGGCGAGCGCAACGTCGTGCCGCGGGTGTGCGATCTCGACGCACTCGCGGCCTCTTCGACCGGCAAGATCGAGATCGAGTCGCTCGACGAGGGTCGCGACGGCCTCATCCTCGAGAACCTCGTCAAGGCCGCTGTGCTCGCCGTGTACAAGGAACGGGTGTCACCCGATCAGGTGCGCGACGTTATCGCCGCGTTCGACGAGGGCATCGTCGTGCACACCGGAGAGGACATCGCCTCGATCGAGGAGGCGAAGCTGATCGAGCAACTGCCGGCGATGCGCACTGCCGTGCTCGCGCTCACCAAGGGTGACGAATCGCCGGCCGCCGTGGCGGCGGCCATCGAGTTCGTGCTCGAGGGACTGCACCTGTCGAAGCGGCTCAACAAGGATTCGTCGGCCATCGGGGCCACCTACCGCAGCCGGAGCTGAGCGGCGAGATCTGTTGTCGTGAAGCCGACGATCGGCAGCGTTGCGGTGAGTCGTCGGGCATCGGACATCACCTCGCCCAGCGCCTCCGCACGAGCGTCGACGTCGACGCCACGGGGACGGAAGGTGATCGCCAGCGGCCGATCTGGTCCCTGCTCGGCAGTCCGTTGCACCAGTGCCTCGAGGTCGAGCCCGGCGCCGCCGCTCGTGGCGATGCCCAGCACGTCGCACGAGCCGGCCAGGTCGGCCAGCTCGCGATCGGCCCGGCCGGGGATCGTGATCGAGCCATCGCGCAAGGCCCGGAGCCAGGTGTGCCAGCGCAGGTGGTCGTCGCGCCGAGCGGCCTCGGCGGCCTCTACGTCGTCGCCGGGGATCGCGATGGTGCGAACGTCGAGCGATGTGGCGATCGGCGACGGGCCGTGCAAGATCCGCCATGCATCACGCCATGCCACCAGCAGTGTGTCGACGACCTCGCCGTGGCGGCGCGGGTCGAGCGGCACGAGCCGCTCGGCGATCGCGAACGGTGCCTCAATAGGGATCCAGCCGTCGACGTCGTCACCGAACGCGGTGCTCGCCGCCTCCACCCACCGTGGCCACCAGTGGCCCGCGTGGCGCGCGTCGGTGAACCCTCCGTCGTTCTCGAACCACCTGGGCACATCGGGTGACAACAGGCAGATCCACACGTCGATGCCCGAGCCGCGAAGCAGCTGCGCGGCGCTCCGGATCGCCTCGACGACTCCACCGTCGACGATGCCCGGCCGTGGCTGCGCGGCTGCCCACGACAGGGTGATGCGTACGTGATCGAGCGCCAGCTCGCGGGCGGCCTCGATGTCGTCGGCGAGCGCTTCGGGGAGCGCCCCGATAGTCGCGCCGACCTTCACGGGCTCACCCGAACGGCGTTCGGGTCCAGAGCTCGCCGGTGTCGTTGATCGACTGCGACACGGGGTGGCCGCCGAGCTCGAGCACGTCGATCGAGCCCGGGAACCCGCGCAGCTCGACCTCGCCGTACTGCGTTGCCGTGACCCCCTCCGGCAGGCGCTCCAGCTGCATCGTGGGCAGCAGCACCTCGAACGGACCGGCTACGTCGCACAGGCGTGACGCCATGTTCACAGCCGAGCCGATGTAGTCGTCGCCCTCGAACAGCAAGGCGTATCCGGTGGCGATGCCGATGCGCAACGAGAGCGGTGCGCAGACGTCGGTCGATCGATCTTCGAGATCGAGTGCGAACGAGATCGCGTTGGTCTGATCGACGCTCACGAGCATGCACCCATCGCCGAGCCACTTGGCGATGCGAACCCCGCGCTCGCTGGCGATCTCGCGCACGAGCGAGCGAAACGCGCTGAGGATGCGCCCGGCGGCGTCGTCGCCGAAGGCTGCGGTGTAGTTGGTGAACCCGGAAAGGTCCACGAAAACGAAGGTACGGGGGACGCGCATGACGTTGTCCAGGGTATCCCAGCGGTAGAGATCGAGGCCGGTGCCTCCATCGTTGCGAGAGATGCATCGGCACGCGGATGAGATGACACGAGCGGAACTAGGGTTTCACCATGGCAGCTCGATTCGCGTACTCGCGCTGGGATGGCACCCAGAAGGGGTTCGACTTCGACGCCGACGTCCTCTTCGACCAACTCAACGACGACCTGCTGTATCACGGCGACATCAACAGCGCGCTGCGACGGCTGATGCAGCAGGGCATGACCGATCGCAACGGCGAGCGCATCCAGGGTCTGCGGGAGCTCTTGGACAAGCTGCGCCAGGAACGTGAGGATCGGCTCGACCGGTTCGACCTCGGTGGGGTCTACCAGGAGATCGCCGACGAGCTGAACGACATCGTCGACGAGGAACGCCACTCGATCCACAA
>VFMC01000102.1:0-10593 GCA_006515795.1 Acidimicrobiaceae bacterium
CGATGCGCTCACCAAGACCGACACGTTCCTCGGGCTGTTCGTGATCGATCCGTTCACGTGCGACGACTGCGGCGTGTGCGTGGCCAAGTGCCCGGAGGCGGCGATCGTGGTCGATCCGCGGTTCCCGGTGTGCCACGGCCATGGGTGCCCACTGACGTCGCACCGGCTGGCGGGCGTGGAGTGCACCATCTGGCAGGAGCGGTGCCCGTCGTGCGCCACCACCATGTGGCGTGAGGCCGGATCACCATCCGGCGCGGTGGAGAGCACGTGCCCGAAATGCGACGCCGGTCGCAAGGTGAGCTGCCCCAAGACCCGCCTGCTGCAGATCGAGCACGTCAGCTGACCTGGTAGCGCCCGCGGTCGGCGGCGCCGAGGCGGTCAGCAGAACATGCCCTGACAGCCGTCGTCGTTCGGGTTCGGTGGTTGGCTGGCGGCTCGCCAGGTCGCGTCGTCGACCGGCGCGAAGCCCCGGGCGATGGCCTCCGCTTCAGCGCGGTCACCCTGGAACCCGAACACTGCGAACATGCCGTCGGCCAGTGGCCACGCGATAGCTACGCGGCCGCCGGACTCGACCAGCACTGCCTGCACCCCGTTCACGTCGATGACGTCGGCCTGCGACTCCGCGGCCCAACCGGTGGTCATCACCTCCGCGTAGGTCGCCACCACGAGTTCGGCTACGACACCGCCGGTGGGGTCGTGCCACACCAGTGCCCGGGATGCGTAGGGCGAGGCAACGCTCTCGCCGAACGTGACGAAGCGGCCCTCGAGAGCGGGGGCGTCCCACCCCGCAGCCGGTTCGGGTCGGCGCTGCAGCGAGCGGGCGATGTCGAGGACATCAGCTTCGGTCAGACCGAACGTCCTCACCTCGACGAAGCCGCGCGCTGTTGAGAGCTGGAGATTCACGTAGGGCGGAGCGCTCGTGGCGAAGTAGGCCGCGTCCCACGAGGTTGGCCACCGGCTCGTGTCGACGGCGGTGCGCAGTTCTTCGGGTGTAGTCGGCACGGATCCGATCTTTGTAGTGACCACGACGTAGGCGACGCCGTCGGAGGCGAACCAGGTCTGCGTGAACGAGTACAGGCCAGCGGTCTGCACCGTCGTTTCGAACCGTGTGGCAGTGATCGCACCCGCGACGGGGACTGTCGGCAGCAAAGCCGGAACGTCGGCGATCGGCACCGGGTCGGTGGAGCTGGCCGGCCAGTTCTGGAGCCCGACGGGCACCTCGACGGCGGCGCCTGCCGTCGTCGCAGGCTCGTTTGAGCTTGGAGTCGCCGAAGTCGCTGGAGCGTCTGAGGTGGACGGGGAGACCGACCCGTCCGTGGTGTCGGATGTCGCGACCGGTGCGACCGGCGAGTGCTCGCCGAGGTTCACGACCACCAGACCGCCGATGAGCACTGCCACCAGACCTGCCGCCGCGCCGATCGCCCACCAGCGAGCGTTCCATCCCCGTCCTCCTTCCGAGTTGAGTTGGATGGGCATGTGTTCGTCGTCCCACGCAGCCGCCAACGTGTCGCGGAGCTCGTCCCTGAAGCCGGGACGAGGCCGGCCACCGTCCGGTAGCCGTCGGAGTTCGTCGATCCACCGTTCACTCATGAGGTGACCTCCCCTTGGCGCGCTCGCCGTTTGGCCCGCTGTAACAGCGACTCGGTGGCCCGGACGCTCGAGTGCATCAGCTCGGCTACCTCGGCGACCGGGAGGTCCTCCACGTAGCGCAGCACCAGCGCGGTGCACTCCCGAATGCTGAGTCCGCCCAGGGCGCTCGCAATTTCGCTGCATCCGTCCGAGTGCTGCGGCGACGGCGACGACGCGACGAGGCGAAGCCGCCGGTTCTCGCGCTCCGCCGAACGAAGCCGATCGATGTGGCGCCTGCGAACCGCAGTGAGCAGCCAGCCGATGCCGACCTCGTCCACCGAACCGTTCCGGGCAGCACGAACGAGCTGCACGAATGCGTCCTGGACCAGGTCCTCCGCTGCTGCGCGATCACCACGCGTGAGGCGCGTCGCGCTTCGGTGCACCTCGTCGAACACATCGTCGTAAAGCGCCATCAGCCCCTCGCGGCTCTTCACGTCATGCTGTCGTACCGCCTCGTTCACGTGCCGCGACCACCTTCCACTCCATTCGACGTCACCGAGCACCTGTTTCCGTCGCCGCATCCTGTAGGCGCGGCACGGTCGTGGGGTGCCGGTACAGCGCCAACTAACGTCGGCCGGGTCCGAGGGAGACGCCGACACCGGCGCGGGTCGGCCACGACAGGAGCCACAGCATGACCGTCACCGAACCAACGCTCACCGCCGACGAGCAGCGGATCAACGATCTGGTCGATCGGTTGCTCGTCGAACACCCGCCGAAGTCCACCTCGCCCGTCGAGTTCCTCGGTGCACAGTTCGACATCGGGCTCGCCTGGGTGCACTTCCCCGAGGGCCATGGTGGTCTCGGTGTGAACCCCAAGCTGCAGAAGCTGGTGAACGAGCGCATCTACGCCGAAGGGGCCCCGAACCCGATGTATCGCAACCCGATCGGCCACGGCATGTGCGGACCCACGGTGGTGGTGTGGGGCAGCGACGACCAGAAGCGGCGATACCTGCGACCGTTGTTCACCGGTGAGGAGATCTGGTGCCAGTTGTTCAGCGAGCCGGGCGCCGGTTCTGACTTCGCCGGTCTGTCGTCGCGCGGCGTGCGCGACGGCGACGAGTGGGTGTGCAACGGCCAGAAGGTGTGGACCACGCTGGGTCACCTCGCCCGCTGGGGGCTGCTCGTGGTACGCACCGACACCGAAGCCGTCAAACACGCCGGGCTCACCGCCTTCGTGGTCGACATGCACGCTCCCACGGTCGAGGTGCGACCGCTCCGACAGATGACCGGCGAGGCCGAGTTCAACGAGGTCTACTTCACCGACACGCGCATCCCCGACAGCGAGATGCTCGGCAACCCCGGTGACGGCTGGCGGGTGTCGCTCACCACGCTCATGAACGAGCGGGTGTCGATCGGCGGCTCGATCCCGCAACGCGGGTCGGGCCCGATCCAGGCGCTCACGGCCACGTGGAGCACGCTCGCCGACGAACGCAAGGACGCCGCTGCCCGCGACGAGGTGATGAAGCTGTGGAGCCGCGCCGAGGTGCTGCGCCTCACCAACATCCGTGCCAACCAGATGCGCAAGATGGGTGATCCTGGGCCGGAGGGTTCGATCGGCAAGATGGCGTCGGCCAACCTCAACAAGGACATCTACGACAAGGTCATCGACCTGCTCGGCGCCGACGGCATGTTGTACGGCAGCTACGAGATGATCCGGCCGGAGACGGCGATGGGCTACGACACCTTGCAGAAGGCGTTCCTGCGCAGCCGTGCCAACTCGATCGAGGGTGGCACCACCGAGGTGATGTTGAACATCCTCGGCGAGCGCGTGCTCGGCCTGCCCGGCGATGTGCGCGTCGATCGCGACCGACCATGGAGCGATGTGCCCCGCAACTGAGCCGTGCCGGCGGATCAGCTGGTTCCGGTGTGCAGCAGGATGCCGAGGAACAACGCGGCGACTGATGCGAGCGCGCCGACCGCACCGCCGATGGCCAGCCCTGCCTTGGACTTGGAGATCGAGTGCACCCCGACGGCAGTGGCCGCGGTGATCGCCACGCACACCTTCACGAACACTGTTACCTGGTACGCGGTGCTCGTGTTGGCGACGTCGACGGCCGCCAGGCTCCAGCCCCCGGTTGCCACGAGGACGGCGAAGGCCGGCCAGGCCAGACGGGCGAAGGCGCGGGCCACTGCCTTGGTGCTGTCGGGTGCCTGCCGCCGCAGCACCGGCACGACGCCGGCCAGGGCGAACTGCCCGCCGACCCAGATCGTTGCGGCCAGCACGTGGATGAACAACCGGATCGTCGATGCCGTGGGGGAGAGCATGGCGTGAGGCTAGGGGCGAAGCGCTCCGAGCACATCGCTCCGGTGGCCGCACAGCCGATCGCGGACTGCAGTTCACGGATGTTGCGCGGGGGAGGGAAGTACTCGTCCTCGTCGGTCACCCGAACCGGCTCCACACCGTGGCGTGGGGCGAGGCGGGCGATGACGGCGTCGACGAGCTCCTCCGGGGCCGAGGCGCCCGCCGTGACCCCGACCACTCCCGACAGCTCGGCGGGGAGCTCGCCGGCATGGTTCACCCGGAAGACCCGGGGCCCTCCGGTCTGGGCGGCGAGCTTCTCGAGCGCTCTCGTGTTCGACGAGTTCGCCGAACCGATCACCACGATCGCGTCGCAGCGGTCGACCATCGCCATCAGGGCGCTCTGGCGGTTCGTCGTGGCGAAGCAGAGGTCGCTACGGCCTGGCGTCCAGGCGCCCGGGTACTTCACCTTCACGGCTTCGGCGACCTCGTACCAGTCGCGGTGCGACAGCGTGGTCTGGGCGAGCAGCGCCACCGGTTCGGTGAAGCCCGGCAGGGCATCGACCTCATCGACGCTCTCCACCCGGCTGATCGAATCAGGGGCGACGGCGATGGTGCCGACTGCCTCCTCGTGCCCGTCGTGGCCCACGTACACGATGCGGAACCCCTTGCCGGCGCGCACCTTCACCTCGTGATGCACCTTGGTGACGAGCGGGCACACCGAATCGACGACGTAGCTGCCGCGAGCTCGCGCCGCGGCGACCACCTCGGGGGCCGACCCGTGCGCCGAGAGCATGATCGGGCTTGCTTCGGGAACGTCATCGATGTCATCGACGAAGACCACGCCGAGCGCCTCGAATCGTTCGACCACGAGCCGATTGTGGACGATCTCGTGATAGCAGTAAACGGGAGCGGGGAACGACCGCACCATCCAGGCCAAGGCCTTGATCGCCATCTCGACGCCGGCGCAGAAACCCCGCGGCTCGGCCAGAAGCACACGATCGACGTCCACCGCGGCAGGCTACCGCCGCCACTTCGGCAGGTAGCCTGGACAACCATGTCAGCTCCGGTGGTGGTCAGCGTCGCTGCAGGCTCGCCCGGTGCCCGGGCCGGCCTGTGCGTGAACGACGAGATCCTCACCCTCAACGGGCAGGTACCCCGCGACATCATCGAGTGGCGGTTCCTCGTCGACGAAGCCGACGTGGAGATCGAGCTCCGCCGCGGTGGCCTCGATCAAAGGTTCGAGATCTTCAAGGGCGTTGGAGAGCCGCTCGGGGTCGAGGTGTCGAGCGCCGTGTTCGACCGGGTGCGCACGTGCGACAACCACTGCGCGTTCTGTTTCATCTACCAACTGCCGAAGGGCATGCGCAAGAGCCTCTACCTGAAGGACGACGACTACCGGCTGAGCTTCCTCTACGGAAACTTCACCACCCTCACCCGATTCACCGAAGCCGACCTCGAACGGGTCGTCACCGAGCGCCTGTCGCCGATCAACGTCAGCATCCACGCGACCGAGCCCGACCTCCGTTCGAAGATGCTGAAGAACCCGCGGGGTGGCATGAGCCTGCGTTGGATGCGGGCGATGCTCGATCACGGCATCACCGTGCGCGGCCAGATCGTGCTGTGCCCCGGCGTGAACGACGGCGCCGCGCTCGATCGCACGCTGGCCGACGTTCTCGACCAGTACCCCGACCTGGATTCGGTGGCGGTCGTTCCGCTCGGCCTCAGCCGGTTCAACACCGAACCAGCGATGCGCCGGCACACCAGCGATGAGGCAGCAGCGGTGGTCGACGCGGTCGAGGACTGGCAGGGTGTGTTCCTGAGCGTGCTAGGCCGGCGCATGGTCTTCGCCGCCGACGAGTACTACATCATGACCGACCGCCCATTCCCCGCGGCCGACACCTACGAGGGGTTCGCGATGCACGAGGACGGCATCGGGATGGCGCGCACGTTCGAGCTCGAGTTCCACGGCGCGGTGGCCGCGCCCACCGGTCCGCAGCGCGGGTTCTTCGCCGCCGCCGATCTGCCCCCGAACCCGGCGGCCTACACCGGCCTCCGGTCCACGACGCCTGCGGGCCCCACGGCGATCCAACTGAAGCCGCGCCGCACTGCGCCGATAGGCGTGCTGACGGGCGAGTTCGGGGCCCGCGTGCTCGGCCCGCTCGTGTCGGCCCTTGGCCGGCGCGACGCGCGGGTCATCCCGGTTGGCAACGAGTTCTTCGGTGGCAACACCGGTGTGACCGGGCTGATGGTCGGCGCCGACCTTTCGCGGGTGTTGACCGACGAGCCTGCGGGGCACCGGTACCTGCTTCCGGATGTGTGCCTGTCCGACGACGGCCGGTTCCTCGACGGCACCGTCGTGGCCGATCTGCCGAGGCCGGTCGAGATCATCGCCACCGACGGCGTCGCCCTGCGCGCCGCGCTGGAGGCAGCGGCATGAGCGACGTTCCCGCCGACGACCTTCCCACGGTCGTCATCGTCGGCCGGCCCAACGTGGGCAAGAGCACGCTGTTCAACCGGATCATCGGTGGTCAGGTCGCGATCGTCGAGGACCGCCCTGGCGTCACCCGCGATCGCAAGGAGAACGAAGCCGAGTGGCTCGGCAATCGCTTCACTCTGGTCGACACCGGTGGTTGGCTGCCAGGAGGCAGTTCGCTGGAGGCGAAGGTGAGCCGTCAGGTGGAGGCCGCGGTGCGCCATGCCGACCTCGTGCTGTTCGTGGTGGATGCATCCACCGGTGTCACCGACGACGACGCCGAGATCGGCGCCTGGTTGCGCAAGACCGGCCGGCCGATCCTGGTGGTCACCAACAAGGCCGACAACGACAGGCGCGAGAGCGATCGATGGGAGTTCCTGTCGCTCGGCCTCGGCGATCCCCTCCCGGTGAGCGCACTGCACGGTCGGCGAGCCGGCGATCTGCTCGACGAGATCGTCGCGCTGTTGCCATCGACGGCAGAGCCCGCCGACGCACCCACCGGTGTCGGCAGCGACGGCGAAGCGCTGTGGAACCCCACCGACCAGCCACCGCCGCGAGTAGCCATCGTCGGGCGCCCCAACGTGGGCAAGAGCACGCTGTTCAACCGGCTCGTCGGCGAGGATCGGTCGGTGGTGCACGACATGCCCGGTACCACCCGCGACGCGATCGACACCCTCGTCGACACCCCCGACGGCCCAATCGTGTTCGTCGACACCGCAGGCATGCGCAAGCGCGGCAAGATCGACGACTCGGCCGAGTACTACTCGATGGTGCGCGCCCTGCGGGCGATCGACGCGGCCGACATCGCCCTGCTGGTGATCGACGCGACGGAGGGCATCACCGGTCAGGATCAGCGACTCGCCGAACGGGTCGACGCATCGGGTTGTCCAATCGTGGTGATGTTGAACAAGTGGGAGCTCGTGGACGACGCCGAGAAGCGCCTCGAGGTTCAAGCCGAGCTGAACCGCAAGTTGAACTTCGTTGGCGACGCGCCCGTGCTGAAGATCTCTGCGTTGAGCGGCAAGGGCGTGCACAAGCTGCGGCCCGTTCTCCAGGAAGCGATCACCCAGTACCACCGGCGCGTGCCAACCCGCGACGTCAACAAGGTGATCGCCGCGGCGCAGCAGAAGCAACCCGCCGCGCACGGCGTGAAGGTGCTGTACGCGATGCAGGGCGCCACCGATCCGCCCACGTTCACGTTGTTCGTGAACCGCGAGCTGCCGGCCCCCTACCTGCGTTACCTGGAACGGAGCATCCGCGAGGCGTTCGAGTTCGGCTCGACCCCGATCAAGCTGCGGGTCCGGAAGCGCACCGAGTAGCCATGCCGTTTTGTGAGGATTGCGCGAAGTACTGGGCTCCGTCGGCGATGAACGACGACGGTACCTGCCCAACATGTGGTCGGACCGTCGAGGCGCCGAAGGTGCAGAGCACCATCACCGCCAAGAACCTCGACCTGAAGCGGCTGGCCGTGGGAGACGACGGAGATCCCGCCGACGCGGCGGCGCCATGGCACTTTAAGCTGTTGATGGTGCTGCTCGTGGTCTACCTGGGCTGGAGGTTCGTGCAGCTGCTCACGTGAGCGGGTGGGCTCGCCGCGGCCGCGGCGCTAGGCTCGGCGTTCCGTGAGGCAGGCACCCAACGGGCTGTAGCGCAGCTTGGTTAGCGCACTTGTCTGGGGGACAAGGGGTCGGGAGTTCAAATCTCCCCAGCCCGACCAGCCTGACCAGGGAGTACGTCTCCCTGGTCAGGCCGAGTCGCTCCGCAGGGACCAACGGCGGGGACCAGCGCATGCGGAATGGTCCCAGTGTCGACGGCCATCAGTAGACGAAGAATCCTGGCTTGGGATCTGTGTCAGTGTTGACAATTACCCGGCCGAACCCGTGCCCTCGCATGCGAACCTCGAACCGTGCGATTGAGTAGCGCTCGACCTTGAACCGGAACGTCGCAGGGAGCTGCACCGTGCCCTTCGACGGCACCTCCGTGACCTTCACAGTCGTTAGCGTCGGTTCGGCACCGAGCGTCGCATGGCCGATGCGTGAGACGAGCGAGTCAGGCCGCACCCTGATGGTGGCGCTATCGATCTTCAGGTTCGACTCGAACGTGAAAGTTACGGTGCCGAACTCTCCGCTGTGGGCCTCGGTGACCGATACCTTGGGCGCAACCGCTGCCCGTTGCGCTACGGCCTGCGCCCTTGCCCAGAACACTGCCGCGACCGATACGACGAGCGCGAGCCCGGCCGTGAGCCGTGCGATGTCGTCCACCTCAGCCAGCACGGAACTTTGCCTGGAAGGTCTCTGCTTCATCGCGCCACGATCTACCCGCACGCCGGATCAATACCATGGACCGCTTTCTGGCCCTCAGGAGTCGAAGTCGGCAACGCACATCGAGAGCTGCACGCCAAGGGCGTCGCGGACGACGTGCGCCGCGAACAACTCCTCGCTCGCACCGAAGACCAGCTGATCGCACTCGCCAACCGCGTCACCACCGGCAAATGAAGCACCGCCCGAGCCATCCCGATCGCGTCGGTGGCAGATGGTACGGCGACCGTCTCGACCTCCCCGAAGTTTTCCCGCGGGAAAACACGACACATCCCCCCCCGCACCAACCGACCCGGCGACCGGCGCGCTGAGCCAGGGTGTCGCCAGCCATCGGATTCTGCCCATGGGGACCATCCGCCACTGCCCACTGACCGCCAATCGACCGCTGAGAGTGACCGGAGGCCGATGTTCGCGAGCGTGGGCAGGACCATGGACCCTGGTCGATGGCCTCGTCGGCACTTGATCATGGGACCATGAGCGGGCGCGTCTCGATGCCGGTCATTGCACAGGACGTCGCGCGTCGCCGTGTCTTGGCGAATCAGCATCTCGTCGAGCGCACGAGGGCTGACAGCATCGTCCAAGTCGCGGATGACCTCGTTGGCCTGCACGCCACCAGCCCGACCACTCCCTACCTGTCGCTACACGAGCGGACCCGCGGATTTGGGTCCGCCGACATTGACGACGCCATCTATGAGCGGCGGAGTCTCGTGCGGCTCAAGGCCATGCGGGGGACGGTGTTCCTGTTGTCGCGTCGGTTGGCTCCGCTCGTCTTCGCGGCGACGCGAGCAGCGACGTTTGCTTCAGATCGGAGGTGGCTCGGGACGAACGAGAAGGCCTACGCCCGCTTGGCACCTGAGGTGCTCGCCGCGATGTCCGGCCAGTCATTCACCGTCGGCGAGTTGCGCAAGGCCCTCCGGGCTGACGCGGGCTCGCGGGGGTCGTCGCCATGCTGTGCGGCGAGGGGCGAGTAGTGCGGGACCGGCCCGTCGCCCGCCGCAACAGCACAACGTTCCGCTACCGCCTTTGGTCTGACGCGTTACCTGATCTCCCGCTCGACGGCTGGGACGAGACCGCCGCGACGCGAGAACTCGCGCGCCTGTACCTCGACAGCTACTGCCCGGTCTCGGTCGGGTCGCTCACGGGTGCAACCTAGCCCGCCGCCTTCGTGATCTGGGCCGACTGATCTGGTGGACTGGGCTGACGGCCCGGCGAATCGATGACGCCCTCCACGGACTGGGCGATGCCGTGATCACCGGATCGGTTACAAACCTCGGAGATTCTCTGCTCATGACGCCGCGAGCACTCGACGAGATGACGGCGATCGAAACGGATGGTGCCGCGGTCAACCTGCTGCCGATGCTCGATCCGTACACGATGGGCTACAAGGATCGAAGCCGACTCCTCGACCCTGTCTTCAACGAGACGGTGGTCGACCGAGGGGGCAACGTGACCTCCGTAGTGCTCGTCGACGGACGCGTCGTTGGCGTATGGGATCTCGCGGAGGACCCGATCAACGCGGTCCGCGTGTTGTTGTTCGACCCCGACCATCGAGATCGGCAGCGCATCCTCGAGCGAGCCGCCGAGACAGCAGCGTTCTGGTTCGACGGACCGGTACAAGTCGAGGAGTACTCTTCGATAGTGCCACTCAGGCAACGCAGTGGAGTCATGCGACGTCCGCTCGACGACGCCCAGCCGAGAACGGCGCCTGAGCCAGCGCGTCGGGTTGTCGCGCACCGAATACCTACGGAGAACGCTCGAACGTGAACGCGGGCAGCGCGGGCCCGGTGACGGTCGAGCACCTCGAGCGAGTCGCCTCACTGGCTGCCGACCTCGACGATCCCGAAGTGATGTCGGGCGCCTGGTCGTGAGTGACTGGCTCATCGACAGGTCCGCGGAGCGCGGTCACCACCGAGCGCTGTCCGTCCCCGACC
>VFMC01000102.1:10604-16892 GCA_006515795.1 Acidimicrobiaceae bacterium
TCCCCGACCTGCTGATCGCCGCGACCGCCGGACTCGCCGACCTGACCATGCTCCACCTCGGCAAGGACGACTGAACCTGCTTCGATAACACCACCCCAGGACCCGTCGATCACCCGTATGACAGCGGCTGGGTAGGCATCTTCAACAGTTGGCCAGGGCATCGAGGGCATCACAGATCTGTCGTCGTCCGCCCACGCCGAGTTCGCCGAGACGGGTGGTGAGCACCGACTTGGGTACGGCAGCGAGGTTGTCGAACGTGGCGACGCTGGCGTGGTCGATCCCCTCATCGGGCCCGACGGGAACGCAGGTCGGGATGCTGCGGATCGTGCTCGTCACCGGCGCCACGACGACGTTGTTGAGGAACGGGATGACCTCGTTGCGAGAGACGATGAGCACCGGACGACGCTTCTGGTTCGGAGTCTCCATCAACCAGATCTCGGCTTGGGCTACCACGGCTCCGCCTCCGTCATGGCAATGGCGCTCGCCATCGCGAGCTCATCGTCGTCGGGTGTCTGTGGACGCTCCCGGTATGACAAGGCGATGGCGGCGCCGACGCGTGCACGGCGCACCGAATCGGCGAGGTGGTGGACGCCTCGCCGGATCACGGCCGAGCGGCTCTCTCCGATGCCTTCGTCCACGAGCTCATCGATGAGCGCCAGCTCGTCATCAGTGAACCGTGTTGGTACAGGCGTTGTCATTCGAAGCAGTATACGTTCTGTAGAACACCAACCGCCGGCTGTGGATCTCGGTGTCGCCGAGCCATGAATCAAAGCAGCGGCGGGACGCGCGTTGGACTGCGCGATACGAGAAGAGTCAGGCTGCATTCGACGCTCGTGGCCGCGACTCCGATGGAGCGGGGGGCTGGGTAGAGCGCCTTTCGGGACCTGACGGGGTGTCGTACCGGATCGAGGTGATTCCGGCTGGTGAACCAGTCGGTAGGGACTACTGGTTCTATGTCAGGTTCGTGTTGTCGTGGTTCGTGCGGGGTTGGTACCCGCGTGCGAGGAACGAAGATTGGGTTGTCGAAGTGAAGCCGGACCAACGGCGAGTGGCGCTGACCCGCCTGCGATTCAGGAACTACTTGGAAGCTCTGGAGTACGTGCGTCAGACCCGACTCGTGGTGAAGACCGGACGCGGCTCACTCGAGAGTTGACTCGGGTGGTTTGGTCACCGAGGCGCCGGTGGATGCGCCTACCGTGGGGAGTCGTGAGCACGAACGAGATGCCATATGGGCGGTGGCCATCGCCGGTGACGCCGGAGCTGCTCACCGAAGGCGCCGTCGGGCTCGTCGATGTCTGGGTCGGTGAATGGGAGGGGGTCTCGACCACGGTGTGGTTGGAGAGCCGGCCGCGAGAAGCGGGCCGGCTCCAGCTGGTCGTGCTCGGTGGCGACGGCGGCCACCACGATCTGCTGCCCGAGGGCTTCAGCGCTCGATCGGGCGTGCACGAGTACGGCGGCGGTGCTGCCTGGGTGGAGGGCGACGTCGCCTGGTTCGTCAACTGGGCTGATCAGCGGCTGTACCGGCTCACGGCCGGTGAAGCGCCGGTTCCGCTGACCCCCGAACCGTCCGAACGGCGCGCACTGCGGTACGCCGACATGCGCCTGTCGCCGGACCGGCGGTGGATCGTGTGCGTTCGCGAGTCACACGCAGGCGACGTCACCAACGAGATCGTTGCGCTTCGCTCCGACGAACCTTCGGAGCCGGTAGTGCTGTTCGCCGGCACCGACTTCGTGGCTCAGCCACGATTCGTCGGAGACGGCCGGTTGCGGTGGATCTCGTGGAACCATCCGAACATGCCATGGAACGACACCAGCCTGCACGAGGGCCGATTCGATGGCGAGACCGGGGTCGTCGACGCAACGGTGCGTCTGGCGAGTGGACAGTCGTTCATGCAGCCCGTCGGCGACATGGTGATCAGCGACCGGTCGAACTGGTGGAACTTGTGGCGGTTCAGCGGCGACGATCGGCAGCCGGCCTTCCCGCAAGATGCCGAGATGAGCGGCCCCGCCTGGGCGTTCGGCGAGCGCGACTACGTGCTCGCCGCTGATGGTCGCATGGCATGGGCGGTCGGGGGAACGGTGATGGTCGACGGCGTGGGCATCCCTACCGCCGCTGCGGGGTTCGACCACTGGACGATCGTCGGCTCGACCGTCACAGCCATCGCCCGGTTCAGCGACCGCGACGCGTCGATAGTGCGCTTCGACCTCGACGACCCATCCGAGCTGCGAACCGTGGTGCCCGGGCGGGTGCTGCCGCTGAGCGATGCCGACATCTCGAAAGCCGAGCCGATCTCGTTCCCCACCGTGACCGGCACCCCGGCCCACGCCTGGTACTACCCCCCGGCCAACGCCGCTGTGCACGGTCCGGCACAGCAGCGACCGCCGCTGGTGGTGATGATCCACGGAGGCCCAACCGCACATGCGGTCCCGTTCTTCTCGCTCGCCAAGCAGTTCTGGACCAGCCGCGGGTTCGCCGTGGTCGACGTGAACCATCGCGGCTCGACCGGCTTCGGCCGCGAGTTCCGCAACCTGCTGGATGGTCAGTGGGGAATCGTCGACGTCGAGGACTGCTGTGCCGCCGCCCGGTGGCTTGCCGAAAGTGGACGGGTGGACCCAGATCGAATGGTGATCCGTGGCGGGTCGGCCGGCGGGTTCACGGTGCTCGCCTCGCTCGCAGCTGCCGACGTGTTCGCCGCCGGGGCCAGCTCGTACGGCATCGCCGACCTGGCCGCCTTGACCGGCGACACCCACAAGTTCGAGGCGCACTACTGCGACCGGTTGATCGGGCCGTGGCCCGAGGCGCATCGTGTTCCAGGGCCTCGACGACATGGTGGTGGTGCCCAGCCAGAGCGAGATGATCGTCGCTGCACTGCGCGGCAAGGGTGTCGAGTGCGAGTACCACGCGTACGAGGGCGAGGGCCACGGGTTCCGCAAGGCGGCAACGATCGTCGCCTCGCTCACCGCCGAGCTCGAGTTCTATCAGCGGGTGCTGCAGCTCTAGCTCCCGGCGCTAGCTCCCGGCTCTAGCTCCCGGCTGCGAACCGAGCATGCCGCGCATCCGCGGCAGTTGACTCGCAATCCGGCTCAGCGGATGCCAGTGTCGTAGGCGAAGTCGAGCCCGGCCACCGCTCGATCTACGGTGACGATCAGCGGCGGCGGCGTGCCCATCAGTCCGTCGACAGGCTGAGGCGTGAGCGTGTAGGTGCCACCGGGCATCCGTATCGTGAACCGCCCAGTGGGGTCGGTGACGACCTCCCCGACCAGATCGCCGTCGCCTCTGGTGACCACGATCACAGCAGCGGGGACTGGCTGATCAGCGCATTCGGGGTCAGGCGGAGTCTGCTCGACCGGACATGTTGGCCCGGCGAGCACCAGGCCGGTCACGGCGAACTCCTCGACCACCTCGCTGCTGCGGATGGTGGCGCAGCTCGTGGACGCGACGATCGCCACCGCGACCATTGCGCGGGCGGGCCACGAGTGGGTCAAACGACGCTGCATCCGCCCAAGCGTAGAGGAGCCGTCGCCGCCCAACGTGGGCGACGGTCCACCACGGGTCGACGGTCGGTCAGGTTCCGGCGGGGTAGTAGCCGTTGATGTCGGTGACGAGGTGGGTTGTGGCGTTGGTGTTGCAGATCTTGCCGCCGGGGCCGAGTTTGGCGATGACGGCGTTGGCGATGGTGGCGGTGGTGGTGTAGTTGAGGTTGGAGCTGTTGGGTATCGCGGTGCCGCACGGGTAGATGGTGACGAAGCCGGCTGCGGTGGGTTCGGTGACGGTGACGTTGAGGACGACGGCGGAGGCGTCGGCGGGGATGCCGGCGCGTCCGGTGATCTGCAGTTCGGTGACTGTGCCGCTGGTCCGCGCGCCGATGCCGGCGGCGATCGAGTCGATGGTGATCCCGCTCGCCCGGGTGTCCATCAACCGCGCCGGCGCCAGTGAGGTGAAGCTGGTTCCGGCGGGGTAGTAGCCGTTGATGTCGGTGACGAGGTGGGTTGTGGCGTTGGTGTGAGGGCGTGAGCAGCGGGTCACGCTGGAGCAGCAGGGCCACGGCGCCGGCAACATGTGGCGCCGCCATCGACGTACCATCGATGGTGTTCGTCGCCACCGGCGAGGTGTGCCAGGTCGACAGCACCGACTCCCCCGGGGCGAAGATGTCGACGCAGGTTCCGTAGTTCGACCAGTCGGGCGAGAAGTCGGTGATGTCCGTCGCGGCGACGGTGATCGCCGCCGGCAATCGGGCCGGGGAGTCGAAGCAGGCGGGCACGCCGGCGTTACCGGCGGCGATCACGGCGGTGACACCGTCGTCGATCACTGCCTGGACCCACTGATCGACGAGCAGGTTGGGCGGGCCGCCGATGCTCATGTTGAGCACGGCTGGTTCGCCGGGGAGGTGGTTGGCGACGATCCAGTCGAGGCCCAGGATCATGCCTGCTGCCGTTCCGTCGCCGGCGCAGTCGAGCACGCGCACCGGCACGATGAGCACGTTGTCGGCCACGCCGTAGGTGGCCGAACCGACGGTGCCGGCCACATGCGTTCCGTGACCCGCACAATCGTTGGAGCTGCCGAACCCGGACAGGTACGCACCGGGCAGGACCCGACCGCCGAACTGCTCGTGATCCCAGCGCACGCCCGAATCGAGCACGTAGACCTTGACACCGGTGCCGTTGTAGCTGGAATCGAATGCGCCGGAGGAGACCGGGCCGCGCTGGTCGATTCGGTCCAGCCCCCACGTAGGCGCGCTCTGCACGCTGCTGGCCCGAAAGGTCTCATCGGGAGGCTCGCTAAGTCCCACCGCCGCATCCGCCGCGATCGACTGAACCGATGGATCCGACCGCAGTGTCGCGAGCTCGCTCGCCGTGAGGCGAACGACCGCACCGGGGAACGCTGCTGCGAGCGTTGCGTCAACGGTGATGCCGCGCCGCTCGAGCGAACTGGCCTGCATCGTCGGGTTCGTCCCGGAGCGGAAGCGGACGACGTAGGAGCCGCGGTCGTCCGTGCCGGTGCCCGTCGTGGTCGGAATCGGTTCTCCGATGCCGGCCGCGTCAGCGTGACCTGTGGGCGACAGACCGTCGACTGGCGCAACAGCGAGCACCAGCAATGAACCGACCGCGAGCGAGAGGACGACACTTCTTGACCTGTGGGACACCAGAGCCTCCTCGACGAGCACACGAACGGGTCGGCCATCATGGCCCGGCGACGGCGCCGGGAACGAAATCGGCGACTCCGCTTGGTGTGCAACGCGGACGAAACCGATGGTGATCGGGTCGTCAGCCTCAAGACTTCGGCAACTTGCCGACGCCGCGTCGGTGTTTGGAATCCTTGACTTTTGTTTCCCTCATCCCGCGCTCATGGTCGGACGCAAGAGAGCGACCCGGCGGTGTTCAAGTCGCCCGGTTCAGCGACCGATAGTTCTGCCGACAATTGGAGCGGGCATGAGGCAACACGGACAACCAGACGCGTGGTGGCGACGACTCGAGGGTCTGCGCAAACGTCGCGACCGAGCAGACGGTCCGGCCGCCGACAGAGGCTTCACGCTCGTCGAGGTCGTGCTCACCATCTCGCTGATCGGCATCATCATCGTTCCGATCCTCGATGCCACTTTCACGTCGATTCGCGCATCGACCACCTCACGGGAGTCGGCAGAGGTGGAGACCGTGCTACAGAACGCGGCCGACCGGGTGAACCGCGCCCCGACGTTGTGCGGCTATCAGATCTACGTGGAGGCCGCAGCGCTGGCCAAGGGCTGGCAAGCCGGCCAGGCGACCGCCGTCTACCAGTACTACCAGCCGGGCGCTACGGCGCTCGCCTCAGATCCTGGGACCTGGTCCACTCCCGGGCCGACTGCGAACGAGGCGTGCCCGGGAGGCGCACGGACCCCGCGGCTCATCCAGTTGGTGACCATCACGGTCAGCAGCGATTCCGGCTCCATCAACCGATCGATACAGGTGGTCAAGAGCGATGTCTGATCCAGTTCACAACTCAACTTTCGAACACAAGCCTGCGTATCTTCCGTGGCACAAGCGCCGCCGTGACCGCGGCATGTCATTGCCGGAGGTGATGATCGCGGTCACCGTGATGGGCCTCGTGGTCGGCACATTGGCGATGGTCACGTCGGTGATCCTGCGTCAGCTCGACAACACCGAGGGCCGAACCAACAACGCCAGGTCAGAGCAGAACGTCAGCTTGTGGATGCCGACCGACCTCTCCTCGGCGGAATCGGTCGACACCGACCCCGCCGCTGTTCCGTGCGGCCCGACCCCCGCGTGTCCACCGTCGGCCGAGCTGGGAGG
>VFMC01000102.1:16939-18872 GCA_006515795.1 Acidimicrobiaceae bacterium
CGCGTTGATGCTGAGCTGGAACGGATCGCTGGCCGACAGCAGCACCGGCGGCGTGGCAACGCCAACCCTCACCGTTGTGTCGTACCGGGTGATCGAGGTTGCCGGCGAGTTCCGGCTGATCCGCGTGCACTGCTTCGGCGTGAGCACCGCGCCACCGAACCCCGTCTTCACCGTGACACCGGCGTGTGACACGGCCGTCGTCCTGCGTGAGCTCGAGCCGCCGCCACCCGGGTTCACCTGGATACCTGGTGTGACCGCACCGTCGTGGGTGCTCACGGTGAGCAACGCGCTCGCTGCCGATGACATCAGTGGGCCGGGCGACACCGTCGCCGATCCTGGGCTCGACAGCAAGAACGCCCGCCGCGTGGTCGTGACGATCAACGGTGGCGGCGACGCCGCCGGCCTCGGTGGCGGGCAGAACCAGATCAGCCTCAGCGCCGGCGGAACCGCCCGCGAGTACAACCTCACCACTGACGACCTGAGCGGCGCCCCGACCTTCATCGCCTCCCGGTCACGCTGCGGCGGCAACTTCGGGATGATCGTCGACAAGTCGGGATCGATCTCGCAGACGCAGATGGACAGCATCAAGGGTGGCATCCGCAACTTCATCGATGCCTTCGCCGGCACGCCGATCAAGCTCGAGGTCGTGACGTTCAGTGCCACCTCGACCACGCTCGACTCCGCAGGGGGATGGACGCGGTACTACGACATGCTCATCGACAGCGACGTCAACGAGCTGAAGGGCCTCGTCGGCGATCCGGCCGACCCCAGCAGCGGGATCCAGCGTGGTGGCGGTACGAACTGGGAGGACGGGTTCTTCCGGATGCTGCGCAACACCGACGGGACCGTGCAGTCCAGCCTGCCAGGTACGTTGATCTTCTTCACCGACGGTGTGCCCACCCGCAGCAGGCTCGACTACAGCTCGGCCACGGCGCCGGCAGTGCCCGATCCGCTCGACAACGGGCTCCCGGGCACCGATGGCGGCTCCTTCTACCAGATCGGTTGGAACCGGGCTGAGCGGATCGTCCGCGACAGGGGCCAGATCAACCTGATCGGTGTGTACGTGAGCCCGAACCTCACCGCCACCTCGCAGTGGACGAACCAGGGCGCCGGCTACCACTGGGTCTACGAGGTCGGCGACACGGTGGTGTACGAGCAGGGAGCGACCACGTACGAACGCAACGCCAACGTGGTCTACCAGGTGCAGGGTTCGGGCATGAGGTTCGAGCGCTGGAACGGGAGCAGCTGGGTGTCAGCCGCCTCCGGGTACTCCAGCTCGTCGTCACAGGCCCGCAACGCCTACCTGACCGCCAACACCTCACCCAACCCGCCCGACCCCGGCGACAACTACCGGGCCCGCAGAACCGGATCGTCCAGCAGTTGGGTGGCGATCACCCAGGCCCAGTACGAGGCCAGCAACACCGGCTCCGGCACCGGAGAGGGGTTCCGCACGACGGTCAGCCCGAGCCTGAGCAGCACATGGGTGTCGGCGACGGCGGCGCAGTACAACGGCAGCAACACCACCACCGACAGCAGCGACGGCTGGCGGACCAGCACCAGTTGGGTCACCACCACGCAGGGCGTCTACGAGGCCGGCAACGTCAACTCCGGCACGGCCGATGGCTACCGCACGACGGTCAGCGGCACGCCCTCGGTGTGGAGCGCGGCGACCCAGGCGCAGTTCGACGCCAGCAACACCACGTCAGATGACTTGGACGGCTGGCGCGGCGTGAAGTCCTACAGCCTGCCGTACACCAACTACGAGGCGACGACGACCCTCGACATCAACAACTCGGCGACGATCGGAAACATCGTTGTCGGCAACAGGTCTGGCGTGGCCGGCGGATACGTGGAAGCCTCACCGGCCGGCGGACCATACACGAATGCCGATGTGGCCGACCTGTTCGTGCTGCCCGATTACACCAACTTCAGC
>VFMC01000103.1 GCA_006515795.1 Acidimicrobiaceae bacterium
ACTTGCATGTGTTAAGCACGCCGCCAGCGTTCGTCCTGAGCCAGGATCAAACTCTCCAACAAAAACCTGTCTGGGATAAACCCAGACCGTTCAATTGAGAGCTGCGACATCCAACGGGGGAATACCCGAAGTTTGGTGACGCCGCAGTCTGGCATTACCTGCCACCGAGTAGGACTCGGTGGACTTGTGAATTGACGGACAGCTCCATCGACCGATCTTGCGATCGAACGACGTGCTGACCGCACTGGCGTTCTATCTTCTCTTCTGTTTTCAAGGAGCCGAGGCTCACGGCACGCATCCACCGGAGTGGTCGTTGGTGCCCGTTCTCCTGCGCTTTCGGCGCTCGGAGGCGAGTAGCTACGCTATCGGCCTGGTCAGGGGGCGTCAACCTGCCATCGAGGTTTTTCCTATGGCGAAATCTCGCTTGCCCTTCCGGAGCAGCAGAAAACCGCCCTTGAGCAGGTCGGACGAGTCGAGCAGCCCGTCTCCACCGAGCACTCGATTTCCGGCTCGAATAGCGCCTTGGCTGAGCAGGCGGCCTACTTCGCTCGTTGAGGTCGAAATGCCGGCGGCGATGAGCAACTCGTGCACCCGAGTGCCGGACAGCTCCGTCGGGATGTCGACGCAGGGCACCTCTGCCGCGACCACGGCCAGCGCGGCAGCCGATGCCGTGCTTGGATCACCACCGAACAGCAGGCTCGCGGCCTGTTCGACGGCGGCGGCTGCTGCTTGCCCGTGCACCATCGCCGTCATCTCCTGGGCGAGGGCGCGCTGGGCCACGCGGCGCTGCGGCGCCGATGCATGCTCGTCGAGGATCGCGTCGAGCTCGGCCACCGAACCCATCGACAGCATCTTGAGATACACATCGATGAGCTGATCATCGGTCTGCATCCAGAACTGCCGGAACTGATAAGGAGAGGTCCGCGCCGGATCAAGCCAAACGGCGCCACCCACCGACTTGCCGAACTTCTCGCCATCGGCTTTGGTCATCAACGGATGGGTGATCGCGAATGCCTGCTTGCCGAGTCGGCGCCGGACGAGCTCGACACCGGCCACGATGTTGCCCCACTGATCGGAGGCGCCGCCTTGCAGCTCGACGTCGTGGTGCTCGTACAGATGCCGGAAGTCGTTGGCCTGCAACAGCATGTAGCTGAACTCGGTGTAAGAGATGCCGGCTTCGCTGGCGAGACGGGACCGCACCGAGTCCTTGGCGATCATCTGGTTGACCGTGAAGTGCTTGCCCACGTCGCGCAGGAACTCGAGCATCGACAGCGGCGCCGTCCAGTCGGCGTTGTTCACGAGAGTGGCCCGGAACGGCCCCGGCTCGAAGTCGAGCAACCTCGACAGCTGCGTCTTGATCAACTCGACGTTGTGCCGCAGCGTGTCCTCGTCGAGCAGGTTGCGCTCCTCGCTGCGTCCACCGGGATCGCCGATCATGCCGGTCGCCCCACCCGCCAACGCCACCGGACGGTGACCGGCGAGCTGGAACCGACGCATGAACAGCTGTCCGACGAGATGACCGGCATGGAGCGAATCGGCGGTGGGGTCGAAGCCGATGTACATGCCGACCGGACCCGACCGCAGCCGCGCCGCGAGCGCGGCGTGGTCGGTGGTGTTGTGGACGAGGCCACGGGCGACGAGATCGGCGAGCAGATCCATCCGCCCATGTTGCCAGGTGAAGCCGCCGATTCCTGCCGCAGATTCCGGCCGTCGTCGATCGCCGTGGCGATTAGGGTCACCTCGTGCCAGAACAGCAGTTCACCGTCATCCAGGCGATCGAGCACCAAGCGACGGCGTGCGCCCGGGTTGGCTCAGCTCTCTACGCATCGCTGCTGACCGGGCTCGCGGCCGACTACCTGAGCGGCGGCGTCACCGCCGAGCTCTTGGAGGGGGTGAGCGATCAGCCGCTCCACGATGCCATCCCGTTGCGCTACCTCGCCACCGCCCACCGCCTGGCGCTCACCGGTGACGCTCCCGAGCTGGTCCCGCACTACCCGTCGTGCGGCGGGCAGTGGGCCGGCGCCGACATCACCGACGCGTTCTTGTCGGTGGTGGCTCATCACCGGCGCGAGTTCCTGCAGGGCATGTTGCAGAACGTGCAGACCAACGAGGTCGGCCGCGCCGTGGCCCTGACCGCCGGGTTCTCGATGGTCGCGGCCAGGCACGGTCTGCCGCTGCGCACGTTGGAGATCGGCGGCTCGGCCGGGCTGCTCTCGCGGTGGCCGAGCTACGGCTACGACACCGGCGAGTCGACCGCTGGTGATCCGGAGAGTCCGGTGCAGTTCGATGCCTCTTGGTACACAGGAGCGCTGCCGGCACTTCACGGAGCCATCGCCGTGGTGGAGCGCGCTTCCAGCGACATCGCCCCGATCGATGCCTCGACGCCCGCGGGGCAGCTGTCGATGCTGTCGTTCCTGTGGCCCGATCAGCTCGAACGACGCGCCCGGTTGCAGGCCGCTTTCCGCGTTGCCGAGCTCGACCCGGTGCGCGTCGATCAGGCCGACGCCGGCGAGTGGCTCGCGGCGCGACTCGGCTGCGGGCTCCCCGACGGTGTGGCCACGGTGGTGTTCCACTCGATCGTCTGGCAGTACCTACCGCGGTCGACGAAGGATGCCGTTCGCGCGGCCCTCGCCGAGGCCGGTCGCACCGCCACCCCGGCCTCGCCGCTGTGCTGGCTGAGAATGGAACCGGCCAACGCCGAGCATGCCGACCTGCGGCTCACCAGCTGGCCGGTCAGTGGTTGCGCTGATGGCCACGAGGAGCTCCTCGCACACGTCGGTTACCACGGCGCAGATCTGCGTTGGCTGAGCTGATCGGCAAGGATCAAAGGCCGGTCGCAACCCACCGTCGCGGCCAGTCGACTGCGCGAGAGATGCCGATCCGCGGCGTCGCGATGACCCCCATCGCGGGTGCCCGTCCGGCGCGGAACACCGCTGCCGAGCGGCCGTTCCAGCTGAGGTCGACACCCAGGGCCCTGGCCAGCTTCCCCGGTCCGTCGGCGGCGGTTCGAGCCAACCCGGCGACGATGCCACCGCGGATCAGTACGGCTTGGCCGTCGCCCTCGGGACCGGTCACCAGGTTCACGCAGTGATGGATGCCGTAGACGAGGTACACGTACAGCACCCCCGGCGGACCGAACATCACCGAGTTGCGCGGGGTCCGGCCGCGGAACGAATGACTGGCCGGATCGTCCATCGTGTAGGCCTCCACCTCGACGATCTGCACGAGGCGATCGCCGAGCGCCAGGTACATGCCGAGGAGATCGGGAGCGACGTCGGTGGCGTCGCCGGCAAGCAACGTCTCCTCGACGCGGTGCATCCGGTCACGCGCCGTCAGATGCGCGCCCGTAGCGCGGCCACCGAAGCACGGAACCGCTCCAGTTGTACGGCGACAGGGATGGGGCCGGCGCCGCCGGCGGTGATCCGGCGGGTGACCGACACGCCCGGCGCCACCAGCATCGCGGCATCGGGGCCTAGCGCAGGATGCTCGAGCACCAGTGCCCGCAGCGATCGCTCGCCGCGCAACGACTCGCGCACGAGCGCTCCGACGATCGAGTGGGAGTCACGGAACGGCATGCCGCGCTGCACGAGCCACTCGGCCAGGTCGGTCGCCGAGCTGGCCTCGGCATCGGCGGCCGCTTGCATCCGCTCGGGCACGAACGTGGCCGTCGAGATCATTCCGGTGATCGCGCCGAGCGCCCGACGCACCTGGTCGACCGCGTCGAACAAGGGCTCCTTGTCCTCCTGGTAGTCGCGGTTGTAGCTGAGCGGTAGGCCCTTCATCGTGGCCAGGAACCCGGTGAGGTCACCGATGAGCCGCCCGCCCTTGCCACGGGCCAGCTCGGCGATGTCGGGGTTCTTCTTCTGCGGCAGCATCGACGAGCCCGTCGCGTAGCCATCATCGAGCCGGGCGAACCCGAACTCGTCGGTGGTCCACAGCACCCACTCCTCGCCGATGCGCGCCAGGTCGAGACCGATCAGGGTGAGCACGAACAGTGCCTCGGCCACGTGATCGCGCGAACCGACTGCATCGAGGGAGTTCTCGAATCGACGGGCGAAGCCGAGGTCGGCGGCCGTCGCGTCGGGATCGAGCGGGAGTGATGAACCGGCTAGGGCGCCGGCCCCGAGAGGTGACACGTCGATTCGCACCAGCGCGTCGAAGATCCGCTCGACCTCGCGCCCGAGTGACCACCCGTGGGCGAGCAGGTGATGGGCTAGCAGCACGGGCTGGGCGCGTTGGAGGTGGGTGTACCCGGGTAGGTAGATCTGCCCCGCCGCGTCGGCTCGATCGAGCAGGACCTGCTGCAGGGCGATCACTCGCTCGGCGATCAGCCGCAGCTCGCGCTTGCACCACAGGCGCAGATCGGTGGCGCTCTGGTCGTTGCGGCTCCTGCCCGTGTGCAGCTTCGCGCCGGCCGGTCCGGCGAGCTCGGTGACGCGGCGCTCGACCGCAGTGTGGATGTCCTCGTCGGAGGGGGCGAACACGAACCGACCCCCATCGAGCTCGCCGGCGACGACATCGAGCGCGTCGATCACCTGGTCGCGTTCGAGATCGGAGATGATGCCGGTGCGGGCCAGCCCGCGCACGTGGGCCCGTGAGCCGGCGATGTCGTCGGGCCACAGTCGCTGGTCGAACGAGAGGCTCTCGGTGAACGCCATCAGCTCGGCCGTAGGCCCGCCTTCGAAACGACCGTGCCACAGGGTGCCCCCGGCCCCCTCCGGCTCGGGAACGGGCCGGTCTGCGCTCATGCCAGCCCAGCCAACTCGCGGAGCGCCACGGCGAGGGCGACACCGCCGAATCCTTCGTCGGCGACGCACAAGAGCGTGTCATCGCCGGCGACGGTGCCGATGAGGCCGCGAACGCTCGAGCGATCGAGCGCCGAAGCGACCACGTGCGCGCATCCGGGTGGAGTGCGCAGCACCACCAGGTTCGCGGAACATCGCACCTCGGCCACCCACTCTCCCATCACTCGTCGAAGGTGGTCCTCCGGTGCCAGTCGCGCCGGCTCGAACTCGGGGATCGCGTACACGGTGTCGCCTCCCGGCACGCGCACCTTCACCGCGCCGAGGTCCTCGAGGTCGCGTGACACCGTTGCCTGCGTAGCCGCCATGCCCTCGCCCGCGAGCAGCTCGAGCAACTGCGGCTGACTGGTGACGGGGTGTTTGGTGATCAGCCGCGATACAGCCTGCTGACGTTGCACCTTGGTGGTCATGGCCTCACTCCGAACAAGAAGGCGAGCAAACCTCGCGCCGTGTGCATGCGGTTGTGGCCCTGCACCAACACGAGCGACCGTGGGCCATCGATCACGTCGGAGCTCACCTCGAGTCCGCGGTAAGCCGGCAGGCAGTGCATGAAGGCTGCACCATCGGCTGCTGCCGCCATGAGCCCCGTGGTCACCTGGTAGCGACCGAAGATCTCGAGGCGCGCCGCCTTCTCGTCCTCCTGGCCCATCGATGTCCAGGTGTCGGTGTGAACGACGTCGGCGCCCGACACCGCCAGCTCCGGGTCGACCTCCTGCGTGATCGTGCCGGAACCGAGGGCATCGAGGCGCTCGAGCTCGGCGGGGGGCGCGTCGTAGCCGACTGGGCAGCCGAGCCGCACATGGGCGCCGCACATGGTCGAGATCTCGGCGAGCGAGCGGGCGACGTTGTTGTAGTCGCCGATGTAGGCGATGGTGCGACCGGCCAGCGAACCGAGCGATTGCTGCATCGTGAACGCATCGGCCAGCGCCTGCAGCGGGTGGCTGTGGTCGCTGAGCATGTTCACCACCGGCACGGTCGCACTCGCGGCCAAGCGCTGCACCACCTCGTGCGAGAACACCCTGGCGGCGATCAGCGCGTGATAGCCGCTCATGATCCGGGCGATGTCCTCCACCGGCTCGCGCCGGTCGAGGCCGACCTCCTCGCCGCGCGTGTAGATCGGGTGGCCGCCGAGCTGGAAGACGGCCATCTCCATGCTGTGTCGGGTGCGGT
>VFMC01000509.1 GCA_006515795.1 Acidimicrobiaceae bacterium
CAGCACCAGCGCATACTGTCCGATCCCGAAATCGATGTCCACCGAGCAGAGCGGCAGTTCGGAGCTACCCGATTGATCGCGAAGTCGTGGCGAGACCTGATCCGCGATGACCGGCCAGGAACTCGATGAGTTGCGAGATGGGCACAAGCTCGACCGGCGGGTCCGATTCCCGCACCTCGAAGGCGGCAATGACATCTCGCTCCAAGCGGTCATCGAGGAGTGGCAACGCGGTCGGCGGCCAATCGCTCGTACCACGCCGCGAGAGCAGGTCGTCGACCCGGCCGACCGGTCCACGCGCACCTTCATTGTCAGGCAACATGACCTCAGTGGTGCCGAGTCGAACGGATGGCGATCGGCCGAGGATCTCGTCCAACATCTGGCATTCGTTCGCCTTGTAGAAGGCGCGAAGTACGTCTGGAGGCACGTCCTCCGTGACCGCATGGAGCCGAATCTCGACGTCGAACACCCGAGCAGAATGCCCGCTGCGCGCTCGTTCTGTCGAGCGCGAGCGGACATTTCTGGTCAGCGGGATGCGCCGGCGATGAAGGTGACACGATGTAGGTGGCGTGCCGGTCGAGTGACACGCGGGCGCGGTCGTAGCGCATCGTGGTGCGCGGGTCGGCGTGACTGGCGGCTTCCTGGACATCACGGAGCGGCACACCGGCATCGAGCGCGGCGGTGATGAAGGCGTGCCTGAGTGTGTGTGGTCCGACGCGCTTGTAGATCCCGGCTCGTCGTGCGATGCGGCGCACGATTCTCGCTGCGCCGTGTCGATCCAACCGGTTACCAGCTCGATCGCGGAAAATCGGGCCGTTGCATCGTTCCCCGACCGCAAGATCAACGGCGCGGGCGGTGCGTGGGGCGAGTGGGATCGTCACGGTCTTGCCGCCCTTGCGATGGATCACGAGTGTGCGATGCCCGCGTTCGAGGCCGAGCTGGTCGATGTCAGCGCCGATCGCTTCGGACACCCGCAGCCCGTTCAACGCGAGCAGCGAGATCAACGCGTGATCGCGGGCGCCGGCGAGACCGGCAGCGACGAGCATCGCGCCGACCTCGTTGCGATCGAGTCCGGTGGCGTTGGACTCGTAGTCGAGGCGTGGTCGACGGACATGCACCGCTGGTGACCGATCCAGGAGGCCTTCTTCGACGGCGTACCGGTACAGCGACGTGATCGTGCACAGCCGACGCGCGATCGTCGCTCGAGCACGGCCGAGGTCTTCGAGGTTACGGGCGAACGCTTCGATGTCGCTGCGAGTCACGGCGAACAGGCCGGTGTTGCGGTCGTGGCACCACTGGGCGAACTGGCGGAGATCGAGCGCATAGGCGTCTCGGGTGAGGCCGGAGTAGCCGCCGAGGAACCCGGCCAGGGTTCGGACCTCGGCGTCGCTGAACAGATCGTCGGTGGCGAC
>VFMC01000510.1:0-1409 GCA_006515795.1 Acidimicrobiaceae bacterium
CGTCGAGTCGTGTCACCGCCAACTTGCCGGTTCGCGCCGGGTGCGCCAGCACGAACGATCGCCACCAGCCATCCGGAGCCGAGTTGTAGCCCATGGGCCCAACGGTACTCTCGGGGCATGCAGATCGTCTCCGCACTGTTCGTCGAGAACTTCGAGATGCGACAGGCCCCCGGCCCCTCCACGCGCATCGATCTCACCGGCGCGATGTTCTCGATGGCGGCGCCGTCGCCGGTTCCGGTCACGCTGTCGCCGCACCTGGTGGGATTGATCTTCTGTCCACCCGACGAACCGGGACAGGGCGTGTTCGAGGTCGTCTTCCGCAACGGTCTCGGCGAGGACGACGAGCAGATCGCCCGCAACGTGAGCCCGTTCACCGTGGAGCCAGGCAAGTTCACTTATCGCCTGGTACGTGGTGAGCTCGAGTTCACCGAGTACCGCCAGGTGTTCGCTCATTGCCGGATCGACCGTGGCCCATGGCACCTGGTTCCGTTCACGCTCCTTCCCCCTGTGAACTGAGTCGGCAGCGCCCGTTTCACCGAGGTGCGCTCCCCGGCCCTCGGATACAGTCGGCGCCGTGTCACTGACCGTCGAACAAGAGCAGCAGGCCATCGCAGTCATCCGCGGCTTGGCCATGGACGCACCGCTTCAGGCCAAGAGTGGCCACCAGGGCACGGCAATGGCTCTCGCACCGCTGGCCCACGTGCTGTACAGCCGGGTGATGCGCCATGACCCGGCAGCACCCGATTGGCCGAACCGCGACCGGTTCATCCTGTCGAACGGTCACGCGTCGATCCTGCAGTACGCCATGCTCTACCTGAGCGGGTACGGACTCGAGCTCGGCGACCTCCGCCAGTTCCGTCAGTGGGGCTCGGCCACGCCGGGTCACCCCGAGGTGCATCACACCGCCGGCGTCGAGGTCACCACTGGCCCCCTCGGCCAGGGCCTTGCCAATGCCGTCGGCATGGCCATCGCCGAACGTCGGCTCGGTGCACAGTTCCCCGGTCTGATCGATCACCACACGTTCGTGCTCGCCGGCGACGGGTGCTTCATGGAGGGGGTCAGCCACGAGGCCGCCTCGCTGGCCGGGCACCTCGGGCTGGGCTCGCTCGTGTGCATCTACGACGACAACCACGTCACCATCGATGGCGACACCGCGCTCGCGTACAGCGACGACGTCGGACGTCGGTTCGAGGCGTACGACTGGCACGTCGAGCAGCTGGGCGAGGCTGCCGACGACCTCGATGCACTCGAGGCGGCACTGAGGCGGGCGACGGCGGTCACCGACAGGCCGAGCCTGATCATCCTGCGCAGCCACATCGGGCACCCCAGCCCCGACCTCACCGACAACCCGCACGCCCATGGCAACCCGTTCACCCCCGAGCACGTGAGCCGAACGAAAGCCGTCATGG
>VFMC01000510.1:1446-1819 GCA_006515795.1 Acidimicrobiaceae bacterium
CCCGACGAGCCGTTCTGGGCGCCGGCCGATCTCGTTGCCTCGTACCGGATCCATTGCGCGCAGGCGGGCGCGGCTGCCCGCGCCCAGTGGGAGGGCACCAAGCAGACCACCGTCCACGATGCCGCCGCATGGGATGCGTGCTGGGCCGGTGGCGGGATCGCCGGGTGGGCCGACGCACTCCCCTCCTTCGCTGCCGGTGAATCGATCGCCACCCGGGTGGCGATCGAGCGGGCGTTCAACGCCTCACTCGATGGGGTTCCGGGGCTGATCGCGGGCGCCGCCGACCTCACCGGCAACACCGGAACCAAGCTCGCCGGGCAGACCGCGCAATCGCCAGAGCATCCGGGTGGGCGCCAGGTGTACTACGGCATCC
>VFMC01000511.1 GCA_006515795.1 Acidimicrobiaceae bacterium
TCCGCGCCGTCGCCGCCGACGGGACGGTCACGTGCGAGGTCGACGACTCCGGCGCGGCGTACGTCGCTGGCACCGGCCTCTCGCTCATGGGCACGACGTTCGCGGTCGACCCGACCGCCGTGCAGTCGCGCGTCACGGGCACGTGCCCCGCGGGCGAGTCGATCCGCGTCGTGAACGAAGACGGCACGGTCGTGTGCGAGCCCGACTCGACCGGCGGCGGCAACGGCCGGAACCTCATCCAATGGGGCTCGGACCCGACGAAGTGGACGGTCGATCCGGCGACGATGAACCGGCGCGTCACGGTCAATTCGACGGCGTCCGAGATCCGCGAGGGCGATGCGTCGTTCACGTTCTCGAGCACGACGATCGCCGAGCCCGGCGTGATCGCGTGGTACGGGCCGGAGTACATTCCCGTCGATCCGAACGTCATCTACGAGGGCCGCATCTCCGCGAAGGCGCTCGTCGGCTCGACGATCGGCAGCGACTTCACCGGGTACTTCTCGGCAGGGTTCATCCCGTACAACGCGGCCCGCGTGCAGCTCGCCGGCAACGGCGGTGTCAACGCGCCGACCGTGAACGGGATGGCGTGCTCGACGTTCCTCGCGGACGGCGTCCCGTGGACGTCGTTCACGGCGACGAGCTTCAACAACTTCACCGCACGCGTCACGGGCGAGGGCACCGGCCTCAACCAGTTCCCGGCCGGCACGCGGTTCATCCGGCCGTGCATCGGGACGAACATCGTCGGCATCGGCCGCACGGTCGTCGACTCGTTCGAGATGTACGGGCGCGAGAGCCAGATCGGCGGCAGCGTCTACGCCCAGTGGGGCACGCGCACGTGCACGGCGCCGAACGCGCGCACGCTCACGGCCGACGGCTACGGGTTCGCGAACCACTACACGCACCCCGGGAGCCCCCTCATGTGCCTGCGGCGCAGCACGGCCGCCGGGCCGTCGGGCACGTACGACGGCGACATCCTCTACGGCGTGTCGATCCAGGGCGGCGCGGTCCACCCGGGGACGATCACCGACAACTCGAAGCTCCAGTGCGCGGTGTGCGAGGCGCCGACGGCGACGTGCTTCACGCAGGAAGGGAGCGCGACGTGCCCGTCGGGCTACCGCGCCGAGTACAGCGGCATCTTCTACGGCGGCCACTACACGCACGGCCGCATCCCGCGCGTCTGCGTCGACTCCGCGAACTACAACTCCATCACGAACGTGGGCTCGGACAACGGCGGCTACGTCTACCCGACGCGCATCCTCTCCGGCCGGGCGCTCGGCACGGGCGTCACCGACTCCTACGTCGCATGCGCGGTCTGTTGCCCCGGCTGACGCTCGCCTGTGCGCTCGCGGCGTGGATCGGCGCACCGAGCGCCGCCCACGCGCAGACGCCGTTCCGGATCGATCTG
>VFMC01000104.1:0-19336 GCA_006515795.1 Acidimicrobiaceae bacterium
CAAGGTGTTGAAGGAACTTGCCGACCTCGACAACCCGATGCGTACGGCTCTGGGCAGCGAGTCGGGTGAGGGCGCGCTGTTCGCCAGCGGCGTCGACGGTTCGCTGGAACCGGCACCGGAGGCGAGCGGCGAGGGAGCGCCTGCTGCGCAGGCGACCGGCGACGACCCGCCTGACGTCACGCCCGAGCTCACCGCTACGCCGCCCGACCCGGTGGTCGGTGGTCACGGCGAGCCGGCCAAGCCCGATCGGCGCCGCCATTCCGACCTCCCCTCCATCGCCCCCGACCCCGAACCAGGCGACGCTCGCAGCCGATTCGACGAGGTCAGCGGAACCGTGCTGTACAACGAACGTCACGGTGACTACCTGCTCGTCAAGGACGACGAACCGGTCCTTCTCGACTACCTGGCCACGCTGGTGGCGAAGGAGTACGTCGTTTTCAACAACCCCCGCTCGGGCCCCGAGGAGTTCGCCGAGGAGATGGTGCGCATGCTGGTGCGGGTGCGCCGCCACCTCCCCCGTAGGCGCTGACCCCGGCGAGGGTGCTCGTGGCGCGAGGCAGAGCACACCGAAAGGCGATCGAGCTCCGGGCCGCTTGACGGCCATTGGCAGACGGACCCGAGGGTTTCGCGCTCACCGATTGAGGCCGCCCTCAGACGGGTGCGCCGCAGCCCTCGGGCATGCACGAACGACTCGGCTGGGCGGGCTGGACTCGGGTGTGCGGGCTGGACTCGGGTGGGCGGGAGACGGGTTGGAACGATTCGGCTGTTCGCGTCGACCACACATGTAGACCCGACGGATGGCGAAGGAGCCCCCATGAACCGAAGAAACCTCACCGCACTGGCGTGTGGCGCCGCACTCGTGCTCGCCGCGTGCGGGTCCGACGGCTCCGACCCCGCCGTTACGGCCGCGCCCGCCGACGTAATCGTGATCGCTGGGCCCTGGGCTCGCACCAGCCCGTTGATGGCGACCGCCGGTGCGGTCTACATGACCGTCACCAGTGCCACCAACGATGCGCTCATCGGCGCCGCCGTCGACGCCAGCATCGCCCGTACCGCCGAGATCCACGAGACCCGCATGGTCGAGGACGGCTCGATGACGGGTGACACCGCGATGACGGGTGACACCGCGATGACGGGTGACACCGCGATGACGGGTGACACCGCAGCTCCCGTGATGGAGATGGTGCCGGTCGCCTCGCTCACCCTTCCTGCCGGCACACCGGTGGCGCTCGAGCCCGGCGGCTACCACATCATGCTGCTCGACCTTCCGACCGCGCTCGAGCTCGGTCAGACCTTCACCGTCACGCTCAGGTTCGAAAACGCTGGCACCCGTGAGGTGACGGTGACGGTCGCCGACGAAGCCCCGTGACCCGCACCCGGCCCGCCGGGTGGCGGAACGTCGCGTGGGCCAGCCTTGTCGCCGCCATCGGTCTCGTATCGTGCGGGTCCGACGGTGGTGGCGCGGACCGGCTCCCCGATGTGGAGGTGGTCGGCCTCGAGAGCGGCGACGTCATGAACGTGGCAGCAATCGAAGGTCCGGCAGTGATCAACCTGTGGGCCACGTGGTGCGCGCCGTGCCGGGCCGAGATGCCGGCGTTCCAACAGGTGCACGCCGACCTCGGCGACGCGGTCCGCTTCATCGGCATCAACGAAGGCGACGACAGCGCGGCAGCAACCGAGTTCGTGGCCGATGTCGGTGCGGAGTACGACCAGTACCTCGACGCCGACGGAGCGCTCACCGACGCGCTGCGGATCGCGGGGCTGCCTGCCACGATCGTGGTCGACGGGTCCGGCACGGTGGTGGAGCTGTACCTGGGCGAACTCGACGAGGGCGGGCTGCGCGCGCTGCTCGACGAGCAGCTCGGTATCTGACTCCGTTCCTTCCGTAGCTCGGCTCCTTCCGTAGCTCGACCTCAGTAGCTCGTCACTCGGTGACGGTGAGGATGAAGGTGTCGGTCGGGTTGGTGGAGCAGACTCCTTCGAACACGCCCGCGGCGGCGAAGCGATACGTGAGCGTGGTGCCGGCCAGCACGTAGAATGTGCCGATGGTGTGGCTCTGCACGTCGTCGTTGACGATCCGGATGGTCTCACCCAACCGCACGTCGAGCGAAGCGGGCATCACTCCCGGGTCTTCACCGGCGCTGATGAGGTACGCCGTTCCTTCGGGGATCACGTACTCGTAGTCGTACGGTCCCGGCACGGTGGTGACCGGCGTGGCACTTGCCGTCGGCCCCCCGGAGCCGCCTGCGCACGCGGCCGCGGTGAGCACCGCGGCAAGCGCGGTGGCGACGAGGGTGACACGTCGGGACCTCACGAGTCGATCTCCTCGAAGAGCACGTCCAGGTCGGTGGCGATGTGATCGGACGTGACGCCGAAGGGCCAGGTGAGCAACACCTTGCCGGTCTCGTCGACGACGTAGAGGTTGCCGCTGTGGGTGACCTCCACCTCGCCGGCGGCGTTGGTGGCCACGCCGAAGTTCATGCCGAACTGCGCGGTGATCTTGCGCAACTCGGTGTCGTCGGTGGTGCGCAGTCCATGGGCGGCGGGCACGAAGCTCCGGACGTAGCCCGCGATCACCTCGTCGGTGTCGCGCGCCGGGTCGATCGTGGCCATCGCCACATCGATGCGGCTGGCGTCGTCGCCGATGTCCTTCAGTGCGGACCTGACGGCGGCGAGGGTGGTGGGGCAGACGTCGGGACACGAGGTGTAGCCGAAGTACACGATGAGCAGGTGATCGGCTTGGGCGCGGAACTCGAACGGTGCACCCTCGTTCGACGCGTCGGGGATCGGTATTGCATCAACCTGCTGCGCGGCGGTCGGGCGTTGCCCGACGAGCTGGTAGGCGGCCTCGTCGCTCCCACATGAGTATCCGATCGTGGCGATCAGCGGGAGTGCGATCAGGCGAGAGACGTTGGCGCGGCGACGCGCCGAGGTGTTGCTGCTCACGAAACGAAGGCTAAGGAAGGGCTGCCGCACAATCCAAAGGTCGAAAGACCCGACCCGCGAGTTCCCGAGTTCCCACCTCGCGCCACCATGACCAGGGGCTGCGGCGCGGTCTGGGAACTTCCCGGCCGGATCGAGCGACTCCCCATCCGTCATGAACACCATCGCGCTCCCCACTACGGCCGTTCGCTCCAGGCTGCTCGCTCTCACCCTCGCCGCCGGCCTCGCCCTAGCGGCTTGCGGAGGCAGCGACGCCGATGCCGAGGCCGATCACCACGGCGAGTCATCGACGGTGCCGGTGCCGACCGGTGCCGACGCGATCGTGATCGAAGTTGATGCCGACAGCGGGGCTCCGGCCACGCAGACGGTGGCGCTCGGGTCGACGGTCTCGATGCATGTGGTGAGTGAAACCGAGCAGGAGTTCCACCTGCATGACTACGACGTGGAGAACTCCGGTACCGACGTGACGCTCACGTTCGTTGCCGATCACGCCGGCTCGTTCGCGCTCGAGAGCCACGAAGGCGACACGTTGCTGTTCACGCTCGTGGTGGAGTGAGGTTCAGATCGCGTCGCGGTCGGCCCGGTCCGGCCGCTCCACCACGCGTAGTGCGGGAGCGGCCGAGTGTCGATGCGATGTCTCGGCCCGCAGTGGCGACGGGACGGCGAGCAGCCACACCAGCACCACGCTGATCAGCTCGGGGATGTGCGTCGCTTCGTCGATCAGCGGAACGACACCGCGGGCGAGGTCGACCACCGCGGTGATCGCAAGCGCCCCGGCGAGCACGACGGCCACCGGGAACACGGCGCGGGCACGAGCCGGTCTTACCGCCACCACCATCAGCGCGACGCCGTAGGCGACGGTGAATGCTCCGAGGTGCCGACCATCGTGGGCATCTGGCTCGCCCTTCCCCAGCAGCAGAGCCGGCACGGAGACGGCGATGATCTCGACGGCCACCCCCACCAGCAACGCCCTGATCAGACCTCGACTACTTGCCCTGTCGGCAATGGCGTTCAACTTGGACACGCGACGCGAGAGATCGGGCATCTCGGCTGCCGGCCGCACGAGCAGTTGGCGGCGGCTCCCCTCGACGCTGGCCGCAAAAGCTCGGCACGACGCGCAGTCGGCGAGGTGGGCGTCGAGCAGGCTCTGATCCACGCCGGCCTCCTCCCCGTCGGCCCGGGCCGAGATGGCGTCGAGCCAGGCATCACAGCGCACGCGTGTCCAGTCGTCGCTCATGGCGACGCGGTTCCCGTCCCGAGGAGGTTGGTCGACCGATTCACCGCTGGCATGATGACACGGTGCGCTCGCCCGATCCGCTCTTGTCGCTTCTAGAGGCGGCCGGCGAAGGTGACGACCGCGCCTCGCGCGAACTCGTCCGGCGAACGCAGCCGGTGATCTGGAGGCTGTGCACCTCGCTCGGTTCACCGGGGGAGGAGGACGACCTCGTCCAGGAGACCTACCTTCGCGCGCTTCGGTCGATCCCGTCGTACCGAGGTGAGGCGCCGGTGCAGGCCTGGCTGCTGGCGATCGCCCGTCACGTATGTGCCGACCACGTCCGTCGCCGCGTTCGCCAACGCCGACTGGTCGACCGGATCACCCGCCAGATCACTTCGGATCCGCCACCCAGCGCCTACGGCGTCGAGCACTTCTTCGACGCGCTCCACCCCGACCGTCGCGACGCGTTCGTGCTCACCCAGGTCGTCGGGCTGTCTTATGACGAAGCCGCAGACGTGGTGGGTTGTCCGATCGGCACGATCCGGTCACGCGTTGCCCGAGCCAGGGCCGACCTGCTCGAGGCCGTGCGGGCCGCTGAAGCCGTCTGAAGGGCGAGGCCGCATCTCGCCGATCACCGTGGCTGCGCTTGTCGCCGCGCCTGCGAGCGCGACGACGGCGGTGACGGTGGTGACGGCCCGGTCGAGCCAGAACGGCGCGGCGGTGGGCAAGACCGCGCGGGTCAGCGTGCTGCGGCGGCTGATGGCCCACACGCCCAGCTGTACCGCGGCCAGCAGCAGCAACGACGCCCGGGCGAACACGGACCAGCGCCGGAGCGCGGCGACCAGCGCAAACGAAAGTGCCGTTGCGGGTAGCGCCCATGCCTCGATCGGCGGTCCGGTCTCGGCGGGAAGCGACCGCGTCTGCCACGCGCCCACCACCAACGCTGTCGCCCCAGCGACGCCCACGACGGCCACGACGGCCTGCGGACGCCGGCGATGCGGACCCAAGCACGTTGCGGCAGCAGCGAAACCCACGACGAGTGCCAGTAGAGTGCCAGCACGACGGGCGCCGTTGACGGCTGTGGTAGCCAGTGCGAGACCACCTGTACCTCAACGGCGGCCCCATCGACCAGGAGCGGAACTGCACCGTCGAGGATCTGATCGCCGCGGTGGAGACCGAGTGGGGGAACGGCACTCATCCAGTGCGTGCGGTGGTCGTGCCAGGCCCACCGCCCGTCGCTGCCGATCGTCCGCCAACGCGGTGCGGCGTCGGGATCGGCGTCGGCGGGCACAGTGCCCCCGGCGTAGCGGTCGTCGTTGAGGTACCGGCTGGGCGACAGGTCGTTCTCCAGCACCTCACCCGACGAGGTGAAGCGCAGGTACGGCTCCCCCTGGTAACCGAGCACGATCACCTCGATGCGACCCGCCACGGTCAGCTCGATGAACGAGTCGCCGCCGAGGATGCGGGCGGATATCCCCGGCACTTCCGGTGAGATGCCGACCACCTCGGTGAGGTAGTCGGTGGGCCCTGCCGCGTCCGCGTGCGTGGGCACGGCATCGATTGCTACCGACACGAACGAGGTCACCCCAGCGAGCGCCAAGGCGAGACCCACGCGATCTAGTGCGTCGCGGGGTCGGGCGCGGCGCAACGTTTCGGCCATCAACTCTCGCTACCTCCAACTCGGCGACGCTGCTGGTGCGAGGTCGTTGGAGCCGCTCCTGAAGTTCCCCGACCGCCGCCCCGGTCACATGGTGGTCCTAGTACCAAAGTGCACAAACCGATGTCCCGCGGGTGGGCGTGTCATAGGCACAACCCTCAAGGAGGCACCCATGAACAAGTCACTCATCTGGACAACCGCCGGCGTCGTCGTCGTCGGATTCGGCCTTCCCGCCTATGCGGCGATGTCGTCAGAGGCCCCCCGACCTGCGATCGTTCCGGCACCTGCCGTCACGGTGACATCGTCGGTGCCGGCCAGTTCGTCGACCTCGACGAGCCTCAGCGCTCCAGTGAACACCGCTGCCAGCAGCACGTCGTCGAGCGTTCCATCGTCGGTGGCCACCGCTCCGTCCACCCCGTCGAGCGTGAGCGTGACGGTGAACACCACCGGTGCCAGCACGCCGACGAGCGTCGACGACATCAGTGGTCCCTGCGACGAGGCCGAGCATGCCAACGATCCTCGCTGCACCGGCATTGCCGCAGGTGACGGCACCGACGATCACTCCGGGCGCGGCCGGGGAGGCGACGATGGCGATCACAGCGGCCACGGTGGCGGTGACGACGACGGTGACGACGACGGTGACGACGACGGAAATGGCGGCCACGGGGGCCATGGCGGTCGCGACGACTGAGGCTCCCCGCCGGTCAGGCCCCCGGGATGCGGATCAGGAGGAGCTGTCCGCCTTCACGCTTGTAGGTGAAGTCGGGTCCGACGGCACCGAACAGGTCGGGTCCGGGGGCCTTCTCCACCCACAGCGAGTGAGCCTGGACGTCGACCAGGAACGCACCTGGTCCGAACGCGGCCGATGCATCGACGATGCCGCTCACCTCCCAGGCGCCCAGGTTGCCGGTGGCCTTTGCGTCCACGTCGGTGGGCCCGCTGTCGGCAGCCTGGTCGACCTTGGCGACCACCTCGGCGCCGGCCGGGTTGCCGACCGGCACCCGCCACAGCCGCGACGTCGTGGCAGCCGGGTCGAGCGAACCGAACGGGAACTGCTGGCTGCTGCCAGGATCCTCGGTGACGAGCACGCTGTTTGGTGTGGTCTCGAGGTTGTCGGGCTGGTGGATCTCGCCGGCGGTCTTCACCGGGTTGTCGTCGCCATCGAGGAAGATCGACAACGACTGGACAACCGTCGGGTCGGCCGGGTCGAGCACCATCTTCCAGATGCGTCCGTTGGTGGATCTGCCAGCGGCCGATGCACCGGTCGAGCCGCGGCCGGAGTCGGCCAGGTACACGACGTTGCCCATTCCTGGGCGCTTGTCGTAGGCCATGTCCTCGATGCGCACGAACTGGAACACGCCGTTGGCGTCGCTCCACTTCTCGAGCACCCACTGCGGGCCGTCGACCGGTATCCCGAACGCGTCGCTGGCGAACTCGGCGGCCGTGGGAGCAGGGAAGCCCTTGTCGGCTGCGACCAGATCGCGTCCCGTGCCATTCAGCCTTCCGGTGGCGATGTCGCGAGGTACCTGGATGAAGTGCCCCGACACCGCTGCCGGCGAGCCGGGAACGAAGTCGTAGTAGTCGTCGAAGCCGGCGGTGTCGGATACGAAGGCCCAAAGGGCGCCCCTGTCCCTGAGCACGCCGTTGGCGTTCCGGGCGATGTAGGAGTACACCTGCGACTGGGCCGGGTTGCTGGCGAACGTGTCATCTCCCGAGAGCATGACGATCTTGTTGTAGCCGGGTAGCGCCAGGCTGTTCTCGTGGTTGAACCGGCCCATTCCCCAGATCGATGTGTTCGTGCCGGTGCGCACGTCGTGGGCAACCACGACGCCCGACTGGCGGGCGCCGGCCAGGCCCTGGCCGGATGGCCACGGCGTTCCCGACGTGTTGATCCACTCGACGGCCTCTTCGTTGGTGAGCAGGATCGGCCGGTTGAAACCCTCTTTGCGCGTACCGAGGTAGTTCGAGCAGAAGCGCTGGTACCCGAGCTCGGAACCGATCACGAACTCACCCTCCTCCACGCCCAGGACACCGTCTTCCATCTCGAGCTCGAGCTTGGAGACCTGGGAGTTGTCGAAGTCGTTCTCGCCGTTGGCCGCAGTCGGATTGGCGGCGACGTACGGGAACGGAACGGTCGAGGTCTCGTGGTTGACGAACACGTCGGCCTCGCCCTGTTCGTCGGCATCGACGGCGATGCCATCGGGGATCGCCTCGAACCTGAAGCCGCTGTCGAGCGTGTCGCCAACGGTGATGATCGGCGTGATCGACACGTCGGCGCGGCTGCCCAACGCCAACATCGACGACTGCGTCGTGACGAAGGATTCGGAATCCGCCGAGACCGTAACTCCGTCGGGAACAGCGATTCCCGCCGTGACCAGGCCTGCCAATCCCACAAAGACAATACGAAGTCTCATCGGAGAGCTCCTTCCATCGCCGGCGCAAGCTCGGTGCGAGTGCGCTTCCTTCCCCGAGCATAGGCACGTCCTAGAACCGTCCCGAACCGACCCTGGTCGACCCCTTGGCCGACCCATGTCGATCGAGATCAAACACTTCGGTGATGTTCTCGCCGTGACACGAGTCACCCTTGCCGCCTCACTCCTGGCAATCGCACGACCTGACCGACATCGACGCGAAGGAGCCTTTGGGCCCTACCGGGCGAAGGAAGTGCTCCTTTACGCTGCTCGCACGAGCAAGGTTGCTCGGCCTTCACCGGGGGAGGTGCCACCATGGCAGACCGCACGGTTGTAGTGCTCGGCGGTGGAACCGGCGGACTGGTGGCCGCTCGCCCCCTTCGCCGCTCGCTGCACGCCACCGATCGAGTCGTGCTCGTCGATCGCAGCCCGACCTACAGGTTCGCCCCGTCGTTCGTGTGGGTGATGACCGGAGCCCGCCGTCCGGAGCAGATCAGTGCCGACCGGCGGCACTTGCGCCGATCCGGGATCGAGGTCGTCGAGGCCGAGGTGCTCGGGATCGATCCTGGTCGCCACGAGGTGAAGACCTCCGCGGCCGACTTGTCGTACGACCGCCTGGTGATCGCTCTTTGCCGAGCTGGCTCCCGAGTCGCTGCCCGGCTTCGCCGACGCGGCCCACAACATCTACACAATGGAAGGCGCGGTCACGGCCGGCGTCGCGCTGGATCGCTTCGAGGGCGGTCGGTTGGCGGTGGTTGTCTCCCGCCTGCCCTACAAGTGCCCCGCCGCCCCATACGAGGCTGCGTTCCTAGCCGAGGCGCTCTTGCGTCGCCGCGGCGCGCGAGACGGCACCACCATCGACATCTACACGCCCGAGCCGTACCCGATGCCGACGGCCGGGCCGATCCTGGGCGATGCGCTCACGACCATGCTCGCCGCGCGGGGCATCGCCCTGCACCCTGGACGCAGCGTCGAGCGGATCGACTCGACAGCTGGCGAGCTGATCCTGACCGACGGCGAGCACGTCGGCTACGACCTCCTGCTCGGCGTCCCCCCGCACCGCGCCCCTGAGGTGCTGCGGTCCAGCGGGCTTGCCGCCGAGAACGGGTTCCTCCCCGTCGACCGCGAGAACATGGCCACGGCCGCCGAGCACGTCTTTGCGGTCGGTGATGCCACCGCGATCCCGATCGCCGGGGGCAAGTTCCTGCCCAAGGCCGGTCTGTTCGCCGAAGCGGAAGCCGATGTGGTGGCTGCCAACATCGCCGCCGAGCTCACCGGCCGTTCGCCCTCCGCTCGCTTCGATGGCAAGGGTGCATGCTTCGTCGAGCTCGGCGATGGGAAGGCTGCGTTCGCCGCCGGCGACTTCTACGACGCGGAGGCCCCCAAGATCAGGCTCCGCCGGCCCGGTAGGCACTGGCATCTCGCCAAGGTCGGATTCGAGAAGTACTGGATGAGTCGGTGGCCGTAGAGCTAGGCCCTATCGCGGCATCACTCCGCAACGGCAGCAACGCATGGGTTGGCGATCGGTCTGTAATCATGTAATCTTCCCCTCATGACGAACGACTCCCGAAGCCCATCCGAGATCAACGCGTGGTTCACCGGCCGGTTGCCCGGCGAGTGGGTCGTCGCTGGTGCTGCCGATGTGATCGTCGACCGCGAGGAGATCACGGTGATCATCACGCTCGATCCGCCCGACCTGACGGGTGCCGCTGCCGGCGCCGATGTCGATGACGCGGCACGGGCCCAAGCCGTCGACGGTCGCATCGCCGGCTTCCGTGAAGACACCCGCGAGCGGCGGATGACGATCGCCCGCGAGGCCGAGCACCGATTCGAGCGCAAAGTCGCCTGGGGGGTTCGCGCCGGCGACCACGCGGTGATGTTCACCCATCTGGCCGTCCCGGTGATGACACGCCTGCGCCAGCCCGAGCGGCTGGTCCTCGACACGTTGGTAGCCGCCAGCGTCGCCCGCTCGCGGGCCGACGCGTTGGCCTGGTGCGTGCGCCTCGTCGGTCGCAACACCGATGCCTGGCTCACCGACCTGCGCACCGCGCTCGACGATGTCGATCGTGTCCGCGCCGAGGGTCCGGCAGAGTAGGCCGCCACTTGCCGGCGCCGGCGATCAGGCGGTTGCGGGCACCGCTGCAGGGTCGGAGGCGTGCGGGAACAGCATCTGTGCATTGACCCCGCGGGCGACGTCGGCGAAGGCCGTCGACAACGACACGATGAGGTCGTCGAGCGACACCAGGCCTACGACCTGATCACCGCTCACCACCGGCATGCGCCGCACGGCGTGATGACCGAACGATGTGATGGCGTCGCGGATGTCGGCGTGGGCATCGACGGCGACGACGTTCATCGACATCACCGAGTCGATCCGCGCATCGCCGGGCAGACCGAGGGCGAGCACGCGAACCACCAGATCGCGGTCGGTGACGATGCCGACCAGACGGTCGTGGTCGACGACGATGACGCTGCCTACGCCAGCCTTGGTCATCAGCGCCGCAACGTGGTCGATGCGGGTGTCCGGCAACGTCGTGACGGCCGGACGGATGGCGAGGTCGGCGACGATCATCGTGCCACCGCCCCCGCGTGATGAATCGCTTCGATGACGCAGTCGTTGCCGGGGAACAGCAGTGACGCGTGGCCGGTGTCGTCCCATCGAACGAGGAACGGCTCGCTGCCGCCGGGACCGCGCGCCTCGAGCACCTCGCCCTTGCGATCGGGCTCGCCGACGTGATGACCCTTGATGATCAGTTGCGATCCAGGCGATGCATGCATGACGTCCTCCTTCTCTCGACCGATGCTGCCGAACCGATGTGTCCGACCCGACGGCTACCACATCTCTGTCATCGCGCCGCTCGCCCGACGATGTGAGTGCCGAAGGTCCCTTGTCGGGCCTGGCTACTGCGCTTGCTGTCAGGAAACAGGGACGTCAGCCACCGCGTCGTCCCGATCGTCACCTCCACCCGCACCGACCCGAAGCCGCCGGCCCGGTGGCCGAACATCTCCTCGATGTCGTCTGCCTCAACTTCCGGCAGGCTGACGAAGTGCCAAGTCCCGGGCCCATCGTGTTCCCACACGACAGCAGTGAACGAGAACTGTGATGGCGCCATCTGCCGAAGGATAGGTCGGCGACCGGAACTGGCTGGAGGAGGTCCAGCCATGCGGTTCAGGCCGGCGGCTCGGGAGCGAACTCGCAGAACGCGGCGTAGGCGCGGGGCCCGTAGATGGTGGCGGGGCCGCCGTTCATCAGGATGGCGACGCCGATCGCCTCGGCGGCTTCCTGACGGGTGGCGCCGGCCCGTGCGGCTCCTTCGGCGTGCGAGGCGATGCAACCGTCGCAGCGCTGGGTAACGCCGATGGCCAGAGCGATGAGCTCCTTGGTCTTCGCGTCGAGATCGCCGGGAGCGAAGGCAGCGTGATGGAACTCGCCGAAGCCCTTGTACACCTCCGGAATGGCATGGCGAAGTTCGCGGTGCAGAGGCCGCAGCTCATCGAGCACTGACTTGCCGTAGCCGTTGTGGTCCATCGCCTTCGTTCTCCTGTTGGGTGGTCGGTTCGACCTTATACCCCTCGGGGTATATACGAACAGGGTCTTTGGTCCGCGTCTCCCGTTCTCAGTCGGCAAGATCTCGGGCGAGTGCGTCGACACGATTGGCGTGTCGCTGGCTGAACACGATCGCAGCGATCAGCATGGTGACGATGATCGCCAGCGACACGTAGGTGTTCATGTGATACCAGTGCGAGATCGCCATCTTGAGCCCGACGAAGATCAAGATGCCGCCGAGGGCGTGGGAGAGGTAGTGGAATCGCTCCTTGGCGTTGGCGAGGAGGAAGTACATCGCTCGTAGTCCCAAGATGGCGAAGGCGTTGGAGGCGAACACGAGGAATGGTTCGTTGGAGACGGCGAGGATCGCCGGCACCGAGTCGACAGCGAAGATGATGTCGGTGATCTCGACGACGAACAGCGCGGCCAGAAGTGGAGTCGCGGCGCGTTTTCCGCCGAGCCTGGTGATGAACTTCTGCCCGTCGAGGTCGTCGGTGACTGGCATGATCTTGCGTAGCAGGCCGAGGCCACGGGTGGCTTCTTCCTCGCCTTCGTCGGCGCGGTGGCGGATGATCTTGGCCCCCGTGTAGACGAGGAAGACACCAAAGACGAGCAGCAGCCACCAGAAGCGAGCGATCAGCGCGCTGCCCAAGACGATGAAGATCGCGCGCAGCGCGAGGGCACCGAAGATGCCCCAGAACAGGACGCGGTGCTGGTACTTCACCGGGATCGAGAGGGTGGTGAACAGCATCGACCAGACGAACACGTTGTCGACGCTGAGCGACTTCTCGATCAAGTAGCCGCTGATGTACTCACCGAAGGCATCGCCGCCGAAGGTGATCGCGATCACCACGGCGAACGCGAGCCCGCACGTCACCCAGATGATCGACTCGGTCGCAGCCTCCCGCGCTGTCGGCGCGTGCGCCTCGCGATGGCGATAGAGGTCGATCGCGAGCATCGCGACGATCACCGCGAGCAGTCCGATCCACGCGCCAGGTGGAACGTCTAGGTCGACGAACTTCGAACCGTCGGCGTCAGCGGCTATGCGAATCAATGGGAGGTTCCTCTCGACTGTCACGGAAACGACGGACAGTCGAAGGTCTCGCTCCCGTCACGTGAGACGGGCGGGGGGCCGGGCAGAAACACTGCCGTACTGACGACCGATCCCGTGGGGCTACTCCCCTTCGACCCCGAGAGTGTGCCAGGTCAGAACCTGACTCGCAACGACGGCAGCCAATGGTCCGGCCACTGGAGGCGGCAAGCCGGAGCAGAGGAGTGGCGTCAGGTGGTCGATGCCGGCAGCCCCACGATGGCGAGGTCGTGACGCTCCGATCAGCCGGACTGCCGGGCCAGGTGGTCGGCGATCGCCGAGATCGTTCGGAGCCGCGGCAAGTCACGGTGTCCATCGAATCGAGGCCGAGGTCGTCTTGGAGGTCGGCGGTGGGATCGATGTCGGTGCCCTCGAGATCGGGCGCCACGTAGCACAGCGCCTCGGTCACGACGGCGGACAGTTCATTCGTCATAGCGCTTCCGGCTCCTGTAGAAGTTGATCGATGCTGGCGAGGAACAGCCCGCCGACGCGGCCGTCACTCACCCGGTGATCGGCGGCCAGGGTCGCGTGCACGACGCGGTGCACGACCAGTGCGCCATCGGTGACCCATGGTTCGTCGCGCACGGCGCCGAACCCGACGATCGCCACCTGGGGCGGGAAGATCACTCCGGTCACCTCGTCGACACCGCCATCTCCGAGGTTGGTCGTGCTGATCGTGGCGCCCGTGGTGTCCGACGCGCGCAAGTGGCCGGTGCGGGCACGGGCAACGAGATGGCGCAGCTCGGCCATCAGCGCGGGGAGGGTGAGCTCGTCGGCGTTTGCGAGCGACGGGGTGAGCAGGCCGCCGTCGCGCAGGGCCACGGCGACGCCTAGGTTCACATGCTCGGCGGGTTCGAAGTGGTCGTCGACCCAGAAGCCGTTCACATCTTCCGAACGAGACGCGGCAACCGCGACGGCGCGCATCAGCAGCGCGGCCGGCAGGATGCGGGATTCCGCCGCGGCCTCGGCGTTGTGGTGGTCCAGCCATGTGAGCGCCATTTCCATGCTGATGCGTTGGCGTAGGTGGTACTGCGGGATGGTCTGCCACGACTTCGTCATCAAGGCTCCGATGGCGCGCCGACGCTTCAGCAGCCGCTCGGGCTTGGCCGCGGTTGCGACGTTCACCGGCAGCCGTTCGGGCGCGCCGAGAACGTCGGCGCCAACGACGTTGCCGTCGGGGCCGGTGCCTGAGAGCCCCGACAGGTCGATGTCGCGTTCGCGGGCCAGCCGCCGCGCCCGGGGCGACGCCCGGTGGGCGCGATGGGCGACGGAGGCTGCAGGCGGGGGAGCAGCTCGATGCTCCGCCGCTCGTTCGACGTCGTCACGGTGAACCCTGCCGAAGGCGTCGGTCGGATGCACCTCGGTGAGGTCGACGTGCAGGTCTTCGGCGAGGCGGCGGATCATCGGCGAGATCACGTGTGGGCGAGGTTCCTCCGCGTGAACAGCTAGCGGCCGTGGTTCGACGACCGCCACCGGCGCCGCCGCGGGTGTCTTCACGGGACCTGCCACCGGTGCCGCATCCGGGGGCAGCAGCAGGGCCAGCACGGTTCCTACGGGCACCTTGCGGCCCACGGGAACCACGAGCTCGTCGACCACACCGTCATCGAACACCTCGATGTCAAGGTCTGACTTCTCTGTCTCCACCACGGCCACGATCGCGCCGCGCTGCACCCGGTCTCCGGGCTGCACCAACCACTCGACGATGGTGCCTTCCTCCATGTCGGCGCCGAGCGAGGGCATGCGAAACTCGCGCATCGTCACGCCCCTTCTCCCAGCGTCCGCCGAACGGCGTGCACGATCTTGTCGACATCTGGCAGGGCTGCGTCCTCGAGGTGCTTGGCGTACGGGATCGGCACCTCGGCCGAGCACACCCTGGCCACTGGTCCGTCGAGATCCCAGAAGGCTTGCTCGACGATGCGGGTGGTGATCTCTGCCGCGAGGCTGCCGGTGCGCCAGCCCTCATCGACGACGACGACGCGGTGAGTGTTGGCTACCGACGCCATGATCGTGGCGTCGTCGAGCGGACGAAGGACGCGTAGATCCACGACCTCGGCGTCGATGTCCTCGGAGGCGAGCTGTTCTGCAGCAGCGATCGTCTTGTGCAGCGACCCGCCGTAGGTGATGAGGGTGACATCGCTGCCATGGCGGCGCACCGCCGCCGAGCGGATGTCCACCACCGGTGGCGGATCGTCGATCTCGGCCTCGCTGTTGTAGAGGGCTGCGTTCTCGAAGATCAGCACCGGGTCGGGATCCTGCAACGCAGGCCACAGCATCGCGCGGGCGTCCTCCACCACGCCCGGCGCCAGCACGGTGAGTCCGGGGATGTGCGCGTACCAACCCTCCAGGCTGTGGCTGTGCTGCGCAGCGAGCTGGCGACCGGCGCCCGTGGCCATGCGGATCACCAGCGGTACCCCCAATTGACCGCCCGACATGTGCCGCAGCGTTGCTGCGTTGTTCATGATCTGGTCCAGTGCGAGCAGGCTGAAGTTGACGGTCATGATCTCGACGATCGGCCGCATGCCCTCGATGGCAGCACCGATGCCGGCGCCGACGAAGCCCGATTCCGACAGCGGCGTGTCGCGGATGCGTGACGGTCCGAACTCGTCGAGCAGGCCCTTGCTCACCGCGAAGCAGCCGCCGTAGGCGCCGACGTCTTCACCCATCAGGAACACCCGCTCGTCGCGCAGCATCGCCTCGCGGATGGCCTGCCGGCACGCCTCGCGGTAGGTCATCGTCACCCGACTCATCGGGTCGCCTCCGCATGAACGAAGCGGGTCAGGTCGTCGACGGGCTCCAGCTCGCCCGTCTCGGCCATGGCCACCGCGGCATCCACGGTCTCCGTCACCGCCAGCTCCATCTGCGCCAGCGCATCGTCGTCGAGGTCGCCCGCCGCCCGCAGTCGGTCGGCAAGAAGGGTGATCGGATCGTGCTCGCGCCACGCGGCCACTTCCTGCTTGTCGCGGTAGAGCTCGGGGTCGTACATCGAGTGGGCGCGAAACCGGTAGGTCATCAGCTCCACGAACACGGGTCCGCTCTCGCGGGCGATCGCGACCGCGCCGCGCACCCCCTGTTCCACGGCCTCCACGTCCATTCCGTCGATCCGATATGCAGGAACGCCGTACGTCGACGCCTTCAGCGACAGGTCGGTCTGTGCCTCGCTGCGCTCGACGGCGGTTCCCATCGCGTACGAGTTGTTCTCGCACAAGAACACGACCGGCAGCTTCCACAGCGAAGCCAGGTTCATCGACTCGTGAAACTCTCCCTCAGCCACCGCGCCCTCGCCGAAGAAGCAGGCGGCCACTGAACCGGTGCGCTGCATCCGCGACGCCAGTCCTACGCCCACGGCCATCGGTAGGTGCCCGGCCACGATCGCGTTGCCCCCGAGCAGGCCGTGTGACACGTCGAACAGGTGCATCGAGCCACCACGACCGCGGCTGCACCCATTGACCTTGCCGAACATCTCGGCCATCACCGCACCGGGATCCACCCCACGGGCCAGGGCATGGCCGTGCTCTCGGTAGGTGGCGAGCACCACGTCGCGCGGTTCGAGCGACTGCATCGCACCGACCGCCACTGCCTCCTCCCCGATGTACAGGTGCAGGAAGCCGCGAATCTTGGCGGCCTGGTACAGCTCGACGCAGCGCTCCTCGAAACGGCGCACGAGCATCATCTGCTGCAACAACGCCCGCCGGTGTTCGGCCGTGCCGACGGTCAGCGGCTCGGAGTGAGTGCGCGGCGGGTGCTTGATCGCCTCGTTCACGATGACCCTCCTTCCAGCGTCGGTGCGCCTTCCAGCGTGGACGTGTCGCCCTCGGGCAGGCCCAGCTCGCGGGCGCGCAGCAGGCGGCGCAGGATCTTGCCGCTGCGGGTCCTCGGCAACTCGGTCACGAACACGAACGACCGCGGTGCTAGGGCGGCACCCAGCTTGCGGCGGGCGTGGGCCATCAGATCGCGCTCGACGTTGTGGCTCTCGAGCCCCGGCCGAAGTACGACAGCGGCATGGATGACGTTCCCCGCCACGGGGTCGGGCACGCCGTAGACGCCGGCATCGGCGACTGCAGGACTCTCACGGAGCACGGTCTCCACCTCGAACGGTCCGATCAGGTGGCCGGCGGTCTTGATCACGTCGTCGGCGCGCGAGACGAACCAGTAGTAGCCGTCGGCGTCGCGGCGTGAGAGATCGCCGCTGATGTACCAGCCGTCGACGAAGCACTTCGCGTAGCGCTCGGGGTTGTGCAGGTAGCTGCGGAACATCGACGGCCAGCCTGGTCGCAGCGCGAGCATCCCCTCGACGTCGGCTTCGTGGATCACGATTGCATGCCCGTCGCTGTCACGCTCCAGTTCGCCGTCGTCGGCGCAGCGCAGCAACGCGGCTTCGATACCGGGCAGCGGCTTGCCCATCGAGCCGGGCCTGATCGGCATCGCCGCGTAGTTGGAGATCATGATCCCCCCGGTCTCGGTCTGCCACCAGTTGTCGTGGAACGGGTGGCCGAGCACCTGCTGGCCCCACATCACGGCGTCGGGCCCGAGCGGCTCACCCACGCTCGCCGCGAACCGCAACGCCGGAAGAGTGCGGCCACCGAGCGCCTCGGTGCCCGCCTTCATCAGCATGCGGACGGCGGTCGGCGCGGTGTACCACACGGTCACCCGCTGTTCGTCGAGGATGCGGTACCAACGCTCGGCGTCGAACTCGGCCTCGTCCACCACCGCGGTCACACCGCAGGCGAGCGGGGCGATGATGCCGTACGACGTGCCGGTCACCCAGCCCGGGTCGGCGGTGCACCAGAACACGTCGTCGTCGTGCAGGTCGAGCGCCAACCGCGCTGTCACAACGTGCGAGACGATCGCGCCGTGCACGTGCAACGCCCCTTTAGGTGCACCTGTGGTTCCGCTGGTGAAGTGCAGCAGCGACGGCGTCTCCGGATCGGTGGGCGCGATCGAGTACTGGTCGCTCGCCGCGGTCATCGCGGCGTCGAGGTCCACCGTGCCTTCTGGTGCCCGGCAACGCGGAGAACACCGGGCACACGACGACGCGGTGCTTCAGGCAGCCGAGCACTGTCGTGTACATCGTCAGCCCACGGCCGGCGACCACCACGATGCACTCGCCGGGCACGATCCCCAGCGACGTCAGTGCGTTTGCGAAGCGGTTGGTGAGCAGGGCCAGCTCGCGGTAGGAGACCGAGCGTGACTCACCGCGGCGCGGCAGGATCCGCAGTGCGGTGTGCTCGGCGCGTGCGCCGAAACCGTGACGGTCGACGGCCTCGTAGGCGATGTTCAGGCCGCCGGCACCCGGCAGGCCATCGAGCGACGCCAGCGCATCGACCCAGCTGAACGAGGCGCAGGACGCATCGTAGCTCTCGAGGTGATGCCTTCCCGGGTCGCTCGGCTTGTCGATCGAGCTCGGGATGATCATGGTCGTTGCACCGTCCACGCCCATCACGGTCGCGCCGGCCAGCGAAGGCCGACCAGAGGCGTAAGCCCCGGACTCGGCATGGGCCGAGTCCGGGGGTGTGGTCAGCCCACCCGGGTGATCTCGATGGTGCCGACCGGACCGGTCCAGCCGTGTACAGCAGGCACGAGGTTGGCCACGCCGGATTGGAGAGGCCGGTACCGCCTTGAGCGCCGAAGCCGGTGAGCTCCGCACAGGGCGGCACCAGATCGGCCCACGCCTCGGTGTTGGTCTCGGTTCCGGCATCGTATGCAGCCAGATCCTTGGTCACGGTGTGGCCCATGCCGCGGGGGAGTTTGATCGAATCGACGCCGGTGAAGCCGTCGTTGGTGCAGATCAACATCGCCGCGATGGACAGCTTGCCGTCGCGAGGTGCGGTGATCTCGAAGGTCACCGAGCTACCAGGTCCGATCGGCGGCGGGCCGGTAGGCGCGGGCGCGACCACCCAGTCGTGGACGAATGGGCTTGCCGCGAAGGCACCGGTCGCGGCCGCCAGGTTTCCGTTCTCGGCGATCTCTTGAACGGCCACGGAGGCCGAGTTCCCTGTGGAGAACAGGTCGAAGTGCTTGTTGTGGGTTGCCGCCGCCGGCGGTGTGAACCACTGCCCAGTGGTGCTGTTGGTCACGGTGACCCGGTAGGTGGCAACGTGGTCCGGCCCGTCAGCCCCGGCGGAGCTGGCCAGCCCCGACACGCTCAGAATGGCTGCCAGCGAGATGATTGCTCGTCGCATGATGTTCCTCCTTGTCCCCGGCACGTTGCCGGTTAGGAAGGACAGTGTTCGATCGGGATGACGCACCCGGAACAGACGGCGAAACTTTCCGGAAACTCGGTCCGAGCGACGGTGGCGAGGCTCCGTAGGTCGCGTGCCTGGTTGTCAATCGAGGAGGCTGCGAAGCATCCAGGCGGTCTTCTCGTGGACCTGCATTCGTTGGGTGAGAAGGTCGGCGGTCGGTTCGTCGTGGGCCTTCTCGACAGCTGGGAAAACCGAGCGGGCGGTTCGGGCGACTGTTTCCTGGCCCTTGA